>NZ_AZRL01000004.1 GCF_002895525.1 Petrotoga olearia DSM 13574 | reverse complement strand
GCCCCTTTGCCCCGCTCCCCACCCATAAATTTCTACTTTTTTATTCAATCAAAAATTTTTGTAGATAGATCATCTGCCACTGTTTTTGGGCTTTTTAGGGTAATATGGGAAGCTTTTATTCCATATTCAATACTTTTTTCTATATCAGCATCTTCATAAATACCATAGATAAACCCGGCAGTAAAAGCGTCTCCAGCACCATTGGCATCGATTATTTCGAAATCTTCAACTTTACCTACAGAAAAAAACTCTGCTTTTTTAAATTGATTGTTTAGAAATAGAACCCCCATATCCCCATTTGTTACAATTAAGTTAGAAATATTGGGGAATTTATCTGAAAAAATAGTCTGTATAGATTTCTCATCGTAAAAATTCAAATTTTCTTGCTCAATTAAAGATTTCAATTCTGAGAAGTTTAGAGTCAGGTAATCAATTTCTTCAGTTATATTTTTTAATTTTTTTACCTTTTGATTTGACACCGCATTAAAAACTGTGTAAACGTTCGTGTTTTCAAGAACTTTAAGTATGTATTCTATCGTTTGTGTTTCTAAATTTGCTTCAAGAAAGACTATTTTCGAGTGGAGTAAGGTATCTTTATATTTTTCTATGTAATTTACATTTATCTCTTTAATAATATCCATGTCTGATATAGAAACCATCATATCTTTCTTTTCGTCTAAAATAGCAAGGTAAACACCAGTACGGCAATTATCACATTTCTTGATAAAATTAGTATTTATCTTTAAGTTATTTAGTTCCGTTAAAATTATTTCACCGAATATATCGTCCCCAACTACTCCAAACAAATTAACAGGCACTTCTAATTTGCATAAATTGTGTGCAACGTTTCTAGCAACACCACCAGAAGAATAAAAGATACGAGCGGGGTTTGAAGTTTTGAACGATAATTTTTGGTAGGGAGATCCTTTAAAATCAATATTTATTCCACCAATTATTGATACACACATGCCACTTCTCCTCAAATGTTTTTAGGATTGAATACTTTTGATAGATCTTCACAACTTTTTCGCAAATTTTCTTCTTCTTGAATGTCAAGGGGTGTGAATTCGTCGGCTGCTTGTATTAACCATTCTAAAAGGTCAATGTGGCTAGAACATAAGATAGAGGTTATTGGCTTAGTAAGAGAAAATCTTATCGTTGTCTTAACTTCTTCATAACTTTCAGAAGGAATATAAAGAAGGTCAGATATACCTTTTTCTTCATTTACCTTCGTTATCTTTTTTATAAGATTTTGTTTACTTATTACACCGGTACCTTTTTCCTTAGCTTTAGAAATCACTTTTCTTCCAAAACCTGTGTACCAGTTCATCCAATCTATGGGAAATGTAATCGAATCAAAATCATAACTTTCTAAAAGTTTTAAGGCTATACTTTCTTTGTTTGTTGAAAAACCTATGTACTTTATTAAGCCCAAATTTTTAGCGGCAAAGACCCCCTCTAAAGCGCCTTCAGGACCTAGAATTCTATGAATATCCTCTTGAGTTTTTACAATAATTTGGATTAAATCTAAATATTGAAGATTGAATTTAGCTAATAGTTCTTTTATGTCCTGTTGTATCTCATCACCGCTTTTGGAGTAAGATCTACCCGCAATAAAAAGTTGATCCCTATACAGATTTATGGGGAAAACCGCTGCTTCATCTTTGGGTTCAAATTTAAGAGAAATTTCAAAAAAGTTTACACCTCTTAGAATAAACTTTTCTAAATACCTTTTAACTTCATAAGCATCCTCACTTACCAACAACTTTTCCAAATTCAAACCTATTATAGAGAGTTCTTCTTGTGTCTTACCCAACATTCTTCTGTCCATTTATTGTTCCTCCTTTCAAAGGTACCCCCTGGAAGGTGATCAATAATCAAAAGAAGTTATGAAAAATTGTATATTCAATTATACCATAAAAATGAATACGGTGGAAAATTAGCGGTTTGGGGTAATTAAAGGTAATTAAGAACAAATATATCCAATTAGAAAGTGTTTTCTTGATTTTGACATTATACCACTTACTGGTATAATGTATTCGAATAAAATTTTCAGCTTATCCAGTATGAGTTTTTTTTCACAAACTATATGAAGTGGAGGGATTGTTGTGAAGAAATTTGTTTCGACTTTTATTGTTCTTCTAGTAATCTGGCTGTTCATGACTTCTTTTAACCTTTCTGAACTTATCGTTGGATTGTTAGTTTCAATTGTTTTAGCAGGTGTCATTTCACGTCTTGTGGATTATGAATTTGATTTTTCTGTTGTATACAAATTACCTTTATTTGTGATTGTATACGTGCCTGTTTTCCTCTACAAAATGTTTTTATCTAATATCGATGTTGCGAGAAGGGTTTTGACACCAAAAATTCCTTTAAACCCTGGTTTTGTAAAAATCCCTGTTGATTTGAAGGGTGACGTTGGCAAGTTAACTTTGGCAAATTCCGTTACTTTAACCCCTGGGACCTTATCTATAGATGTCGATGATGAAAACCTATACATCCATTGGATAGATATAAAAGGTGAAAATGAAAGAGATTACAAAAAACATGTGACAGGGACTTTCGAAAAAATTTTGGGGAGGATATACAAATGATCGAGATTATCGTGTTTAGCCTCATTGGAATAGGTGTGTTTTTTTCGGTCTTGAGAATGATAATTGGTCCTGAAGTAACTGATAGAATCGTATCTTTAGATACAATGAACGTCATGATCACAGGAGTTATTGTCTTGCTATCTCAAGTCTTCAAGAATGAAATTTATTTGGATATTGCAATAGTTTACGGGGTGTTATCCTTTTTGGAAACCGTTGTTCTTTCCAGATATTTGGAGGCGAAAAAATGAAGGTGATCGGAGACGTTTTAATAATAATTGGAGGAATTTTCTATTTGTTGGGAGGTTTGGGAATATTCAGAATGCCAGATGTTTTCAATAGAATACAAGCGGGTACGAAAGCCACAACTTTAGGTGCGTTCTCTTTAATTTTAGGGGTTGGATTTTTAAACCCTTCGTGGCTTTTGAAATCAATTATCTTGGTTATTTTTATGACCATCACCAATCCCGTTGGGAGCTCCGTTTTAGCCCGTGCTTCCTATTTACACGGTGCAAAAATAGCCAAATTACAAAAAGACGACTTAAAAAGTTTGTATGAGAAAGAGGAGATGAGTCAAAATGATTGAAATAATTGGTGTAATCACAGGTTTTATAATGATTCTCTTCGCTTTGATGGCTATTGAATCGAAAAAGTTGTTGAATTCGATCGTTTTCTTATCAATCACTTCTTTGCTTTCAGTTGTGGAATTCATTATCATGAAAGCTCCAGATGTTGCTATAACTCAGGCGGTTATAGGTTCTGGTTTGATGACCTCGATTTTCGTATTTACTTTGATGGCTATGAAAAAGAGTGGTGAGAAATAATGAAGAAGTTTGTTGCAGCTTTACTGACGTTTACTGTTGCCTTTTTTATATTCTCGTTACTGTACGATTCACAAAGTTTCTTTCCAAAGTATGGGGAGAAAGATTTAAATAACACCATTTCACAAAGATATTTAGAAAAGAACACAGATGAAACCAGACCTTATCCGGAAACAGGATCAGCCAACATTGTCACTTCTGTAGTTGTCAATTACAGAGGATTTGACACCTTGGGAGAATTAACCGTCCTTTTCCTTTCAGCAATGGGAGTAGCGTTGCTTTTAAATGTAGGGAAGGAAAGATTGGGCTTTCGAGTAAAACCAAATTTCATTCTCAAGGCGGGTGTCCGAATTATAACAGGCATCATATTGATCGTTGGGATTTATATATTCGTTCACGGTCATCTAACCCCGGGTGGAGGATTTCCAGGGGGGGCTATGATAGCCTCATCAGTTTTATTGATGTACATAAGCGATGATAAATTCAAAGAAAAGATGAATGCCTTCACCGTACTTGAAGGTACCTCAGGAGTATTAATAATAGTTTTAGGGTTAATAGGACTTTTTGCTTTTAATTCATTTTTGTACAACTTCTTACCATCGGGTGAGATTGGTCACCTTTTTAGTGCAGGATTGACACCTATACTATATGTGTTGATAGGGTTAAAAGTTGGTTCTGAATTGTCAAATATCATAGGTAACTTTTTAACACAGGGGGGAGAAGAATGATTCAGTATTTGTTTTTAGCGCTTTTTTTTGTTGGAATCTATGGCTTACTCTCATCAAAGAATTTGGTTAAGATGCTTATTTCACTGAATATTTTAGAATTAGGGTTGAATCTCTTCATTATATCTATTGGGTACGTTAACGGTGGTAACGCACCGATCATAACGTTTGATTCTGTTTCAAATTATGTTGATCCCCTTCCTCAAGCCTTGGTATTAACCGCAATCGTTATTGGTTTTGGAACTACCGCTTTAGGCTTGGCTTTTATTAGGAAAGTATACGTTGAAAAAGGTTCTATCGAAATAGATGAAATTAGAGGTGGTTCAGATGATTAATCCTGTACTTTTAATTGTTATTCCTCTACTTCTAGCGTTCGTTGGGGTAATGTTTAAAAACTTTTCTAAATCTCTTTTGTTTTTTGGTTTGGTTTTAAACACCATCTTTACTTTTTTTGTACAAAAAGGAAGTTATGAGATTGGAGGCTGGCAGCCACCTTTTGGTATCAACTTGTTGGTGGATAATTATTCTTTATTCGGGATAATATTAATTAATATTTTATTTCTCGTTTCTACTCTGATTGGGATGAAGAAGATTGGAAAATATTCATTGCCTTTGTTAATAGCTTTAGCTGGACTCAACGGAATGGTGTTAACTAACGATTTATTCAACTTTTATGTGTTCTTTGAAATAGCAACTATTGCAGCTTATATAATATCAACTTTGCAGGAGAAGTACCATCATACTTTTAATTATTTGGTTTTAGGTTCCGTGGGATCTAGTTTGTATTTACTTGGAATAATTATTGTATACGCCGCTGTTGGAAGTTTGAACATGTCTGATTTGTCCGTTCACTTCTCAGAACTTTCACAAAATATTCAACTGATAGTTTCTATTTTAATTTTTTCAGGTTTAGCGGTTGAGGCAAAACTTTTACCTTTTAATAGTTGGGTTAGAGGTATTTATTCCAATGTAAACATCTTGACTGCTCCATTATTTTCCTCAGTTTATGCGTCAACAATTTTTTTGGTGTTTGGAAGGTTCTTTTCAAATCTAATTACGGTTAACGGGCCTTTGTTTAATATATTTATCACAATTACCTTTATAACCTTCATATTTGCCGAAGCTTCTGCGATCTCTACAAAGAATATGAGGGAAATTCTTACTTTCTCAAGCGTGGGACAGGCAGGATTGATCACTGGACTATTTTTAATAGGCGGAGGGTATGCAGCTATTTTACAACTAATAAATAATGCCTTTGCTAAGATAGTGATGTTTTCTACCGCCGCGAACGTTTATGAGAATAATTCAAGTGATTCTATCGATAAAGCTGCCGGAATATTTAGAAAGTATCCTCTAGTGGGTTTTGGATTTACAGTTTCGGCTTTGTCTTTGATAGGCCTTCCTTTGTTCTATGGTTTTTATGCAAAATTCAACATTATAAACACCGCATTCAATATCAACTGGATTATTCCATTAGTAATATTGTTGGGAAGTTTGTTGGAAGGTGTTTATTATATAAGGATGCTAGTTAAACTATGGGTACCAGGTGAAGAACATGAGGAGGCAACTGAAAAGTTAACCACTCAATTTTCCATGAACAAGTTATTTGTTATAAGTGTTGTATCGGTAGTTGTTGGGTTCTTATTCATTGTGGGAGGAATTTACCCAGAACTATTCGGAGATTTTGTACAGAACGTATCAACACCTTTGAAGGATTCCTTATCTTATTTGTCAATGGGAGTGATGTAGATGGCGTTAAACTCTCTGTTAATTACAGGTTTGTTGTTATCGGTTTTGACTTTTTTCTTAACAAAGATAAACAAAAAGTTAGGTAGTTACTTTACCATTTTTTCAACGTTGTTTGTGTTGATATTTTTGTTTGGATATATGAACGATGTTGGAACAGTATTTAACCTTGGATCTTTTGGAGGATTTTCTTTGCAATTGGTGAGCTCTAATTATGGTTGGTTCTTTTCCATAATAATGGTTTTAACTTATTTCCTTGTGTCCTTTTTTAATCCCTATTGGATAGAAAAAATGGTTAACCCTGCTTCATACAACATGCTCTACGTGTTTTCTGTAGTTTCTACATTGGGGATTTTCTTTGCAAAGGATTTTCTTACGTTATTTATATTTTGGGAGATGGTGGTTTGGTCTTCTTTGTTTATAATTCCCCTTGGTAAATCGAGGAAGGCCTCTGTAGTTTATTACACAATCAGCACGATCGGTTCTTTCTCTATGTTTTTTGCGGTGATGTATTTATACTCATTGTTTCAAACCTTTGATATAGAAAGTATTTCACAGAATTTAATTAGCAGCCCCAATACAGCCGTAATGGCTTATTTTGCAATTATTATCGCGGGACTTGCAAAACTCGGAATTTTTCCATTTCACACGTGGCTCCCCATAGCTCATGGGAACGCTCCTCATACCTTTTCTCCGGTTCTTTCGGGAGGATTAGTTAAAATGGGGGCATTTATAGCCTTGTTGGTTAGCGCAATTATCCCTACTTCACAGATCTTTTCTAACCATATTCGTATAATCGGGGTTCCTTATGAAAATTATATAATTATGGTTCTAGGGGCAATAAGCATTATAGTTGGAACCCTTATGGCCATAAAACAAGAAGACGCTAAAAGATTGATAGCTTATTCCACCGTTGCAAATGGAGGATACATATTGATTGGCATCTCACTTTTAGATCAAGTGGGATTCGCAGGTGGAATAATGCATATCTTCAATCATGCGATGGCATCAGCCGCTATGTTTTTAGCTATTGGTGCGGTAGCTTATAGAACGGGTACCACGAATATGAACGAACTTGGTGGTTTGATAAAAAAGATGCCTGTAACCTTTGCCGCTTATTTAATTGCCATAATTTCTATTGCTGGGATACCGCCCACCAGCGGTTTCGCATCAAAGTGGTTGATCTTCCAAGGTTTAGCCAGTAAAGGACTTATGTTTATAGCATTTGCCACCTTTTTTGGGAGTATAGGATCTTTCATGTACGTTTTTAGACCTCTTGCTACAGTGTTTTTAGGTCAATTGTCACCTAAGCACAAGGATGTGAAAGAAGTCCCCTTTATGATGCAGATTCCAATGCTTGTCATGTCTTTACTGACAATATATTTTGGTGTATTTCCTTCCGAAATGTTAGGATTTATTTCAAAAATTCAAGCTTCTTTGAATATTGTTCCAATCAGTGTGGAAGGTTCTAAGATATATTCCTTCAGTGGCATGTGGGATTCTTTAGTAATTACAGTGGCCTTCGTAATAGGTTTCATTATAGCCGCATTAATTTTTTACACACATAAAAAGGCTCAGCCCGTTGATCAAATGAACACTTACACTTCTGGCGAATTTATATACGATCCTGAATCGTATCATTATGCCAAAAACTATTACGCTCCTTTTGAAAGATTGTATAAAAATCATCCATCAGTGGAAAAGTTTTACGATGTCATAGCTTTAAGAGTAAACGAGTTTGGCCGTCTTGTTAGAAGCTGGTTCTTTTCTTCGAACGCTTCTGTAGGGGTATTTTGGATCTCTGTGATAATAACAATAGCCTTTTTCTGGGGTGATAAAATATGAGTTATTTGATAGCTTTTATGATAGTTTTCATCGGATTTTTATGGCAAGTATCTCTTGATGGTATTCAAAGAAAAGTAACAGCTAAGATTCATAGAAGAGTGGGACCGCCTTGGTATCAAACTTTTATGGATATTTTCAAAGCCCTATCAAAATCATCTATAACACATGGTTTTATTTATGACTTTGGTGTGATGATGGCCTTGGGAGGAACGATAGCCACTTTTATGTTCTTACCTTTTGGCAATATTGTTGCTTTCAATGGCCTTGATAACTTCTTTGTTGTTGTCTATTTATTAGCAATTGGTTCTCTTGGGATGGCCATGAGTGCTTCTGGTTCTGGAAACGCTTGGGCAGGAATAGGTATTATGAGGGCATTAACTCAGATGTTAGCCTATGAAGTCCCGTTTATGATAGTTGTATTCGGTATGATACACGTATATGGTACTTCTTCACTTAGTGAACTAGCTCATGTGCAACAAATGAATGGAATTTTCGGATGGCACATTTTTACTATGCCACTGGGAGCTATAGTAGCTTTTATATCCTTACTCGGTATGCTTAGCAAGGTTCCATTTGATACACCCATAGCCCCAACAGAGATAGCCTCTGGACCTATGGTTGAATACGGAGGAAAACATTTCGGTATGTTGATCTTGCAACACGAGTTCGCAACTTTAGTGGAAGTTGGTTTGTTCGTGAACCTATTTTTAGGAGGAGGAAATTTAATCGAATACTTAATAAAATACTTTTTTGTTTATACCTTAGTTACTCTGATATATGCCGTTTCGGCTCGTTTTAGAATAGAGAATGTTGTAACATTTTTCTATGGAGTTCCAATAGTACTGTCACTTGTTCAAGCTGCGATAGTAATTTTTACAGGACTGGGGGTGAACGTATGACAAATGAAGAAAAAATAGAACAGATGAATATCTTTGAAGAAGATCTAAACGATACGATAACTTTTTGGGAAAAGATAAAGAATATCTTCAGAGGAAAATCTTTATGGATGCTTCATTATTGCACAGGTTGTGGTGCCGTAGAACTTCCGCCCACTATGACCGCAAGATTTGACATGGAAAGATTGGGTATGGGACCAATGGCAACTCCTCGTCAAGCTGATGTTCTATTGATAACAGGTTATCTGAGCGTTAAAACTTTAAGGAGAGTTATATACACTTATGAACAAATGATGACTCCAAAATATCTTGTAGGCTTTGGATCTTGTACTATAAACGGTGGAATATACTATGATTCTTATGCAGTGATCAACAGGTTGGATTATTATCTTCCTGTCGATCTATACGTTGCCGGATGTATGCCAAGGCCTGAAGCTATAATGAATACTTTTAAAACCCTTGAAAATATGATTACAAAAGGGGAAGCCAATGGATGGAAGAAATATGTAGAGAATTACGATTGGTATCGAAATAATCAAATTCGTTCCTTAGGGGAGGTGTATGTAAAGGATGAATTCCACGAATGATGCCAAAGAATTGATAAGGATTCTTGAAAAAAGTTTCGATATAAAAGATTTCACCACACCAAAGAAAAATGAAATAAGTATAGTTGTTGAACAAAACAATTTGCCAACAATATTAACTTATTTAAAGGACAAAGGTTGGAAACAGTTAAGCTTGATAACCTGTGTCGATTGGATTAAAGAAAACAAATTTGAATTAGTTTATGTCCTGTTCAATTGGTCAAACGGAACTACTTTTGTAGCAAAAACAAAGATTGAGAGAGAAAACCCTGAATATATGAGCATCATAGATATTTTTCCTGGTGCCAAATACTACGAAAGGGATATCCATGAGTTCTTTGGTGTAAAGTTTGAAGGTAACTTGGATTCAGAAAAACCTCTTTTCTTAGAATTATGGGATGATAAACCTCCTATGAGAAAAGATTTTGACCCCTTAGAGTATTCTAAACGTAAATTTCCTGATAGAAAGTATGATGTGGAAGTTTCCAAAAACGCGGTGAAAGATGCCATTAAAGAAGGTGAAATAAATGAAAGAACTTAAATTATACTTAGGGCCAAATCATCCAGGCATGCATGGGAATTTTAGTGTTCATATGTACGTTGATGGAGACACCATCGTCAGGGCAAGACCTATGCCCGGAATGTTGCATAGAGGATTTGAAAAGCTTATGGAAAGAAGACTTTGGATGAATAACCTCGCACTCATACCAAGAATTTGTGTTCCAGAACCTGATACAAATGAGATGGTGTACGCCATGGCGATAGAGGAGTTGACAGGAATCGAGGTACCTGAAAAGGCTCATTGGATAAGGATGATAATCTTAGAGCTAGCAAGAATCGCAAACCATCTAATGTCCCTTGGGGGAATAGGAGGACCTGTTGGGCTATACACTGGGCCAAATTGGGGACTCGCAGATAGAGATCTTATATTAGATATTTTTGAAGAAATAACCGGAGCAAGAATATATCATATGTATATAGTGCCTGGTGGTGTAAGAAAAGACTTGAGTGAAGAAGCTATTGAAAAGATAAAGAGTTTTCTCGATTACTTAGAAAATCGACTTCCAGAATACGAAGATTTGATTATTAAGAACCCCCTCTTTCAGAGAAGAACCAAAGATAAGCTGTTGTTACCTGCCGAGGTTGTTTGGGAGTTGGGAGTTACTGGAATAGGTATGAGATCAGCTGTGGGAGAAGCATACGATATTAGAAAAGTAGACCCATACGCAAGGTATGACCAAGTAGAATTTTATGTTCCAACGGCAAATTACTCAGATGGATATACAAGGGTTTATTTCAAATACCTCGAAACCTATCAGAGTATAAAAATAATAAGACAGATACTTGAAAAAATGCCCAAAAAAGGGAAGGTATGGAACAAAATATCTAGTGGAAGCGCCTTACGATGGCGTGTTCCAAAAGGGCAAGTTTACACCCATGTAGAAAGCGCAAGGGGAGAGTACGGATATTATATGGTTTCAGAAGGAGAAGATAAACCCTATAGAGTCGCTGTTAGAGGAGCGTCTTATCCACAAGGCTTGTTGGGGGTAGAAAAGTATTTGCCGGGTACGAGGATAGATGATGCTGCTCTTTGGATGGATACAATGGGGGTATGTCCTCCTGAAATAGATAGATAAAAAATAAAGAAAGAGGTGAATAAGGTGAATACGCCTGAAAAAAGTTTTTTTGCTCCAGCAAGAGCTTGGAAATACCTTTCTAAAAAGCCTGTTACCGTTCCTATGGAAGATATTCTAATAACACCTCGAGAAGCTTCAGATAGATATAGAGGTTTTCATATAAACGACTGGGAAAAATGTATTGGTTGCGGTACTTGTTCAAAAATATGCCCAACAGACGCTATAACTATGATAGAGATCGAAGAACTTCCAGATGTGGAAGGCTCTAAACCCCAAAGGCCTTCTATAGATTATGGAAGATGCAGCTTTTGTGGTTTATGTGTGGATATATGTACCACGGGTTCATTACAGATGACCAAAGAATATTTACATATATCTAAAGATCCGAACACCTTCTTTTTTATACCCACAGAGGAAGGAATCCATGGAATTAAAAAACCATTAGGTTATGTTAGAGATGAAGATTCAGACCTGCTTGACTTAGAAAGGGAAGAGATGGAAATTGATCCACCAGAAATCAGAAAAACATCATTCATAGAGATGGTTAAAGGATTTTCAAAAGAACAGGCTGTTAGAGAGGCTTCAAGATGTGTGGAGTGTAATATTTGTGAAAAGACATGTCCAGCCCATATGAACATCGCAGATTACATAAAAGATATATTCACTGATGATCTTCAAACAGGATTGAAAGATCTTTATAAAACGAATCCTTTGCCTGCTGTATGTGGGAGAATGTGTACTCACAAATGTGAGACAGTTTGTACAATAGGTCACAGAGGAGAGCCTATAGCCATAAGATGGTTGAAAAGATATATAGTGGACAACATCCCGAAGGATAAATATCCAGAAATTTTAGATCAAGAAGTTATAAAAAAGGCTAACGCTAAGATTGCCATCGTTGGAGCCGGACCTGCTGGGCTTTCTGCAGCTTATTTCTTATCTTTAATGGGATTTGAAATTACTGTTTATGAAGAAAAGAACAGGCCAGGCGGTGTTCTTAATTACGGAGGTCCTTCATATAGACTTCCAGATTCAGCTTTTGAGCAGGATGTAAGTTATATAAAGTCTCTGGGAGTAAAGATAATAACAAATACAAAAGTTGGAAAGGATATCACTTTGGAAGAATTAAAAGCAAAAAACGATGTAATATTTGTTTCAACTGGATTCAACAAGGGTAGAAAGCTTCCCATTGAAGGATCTGACCATGAAAAAGTTTTTGACTCTTTAACAATTTTAGAAGAAATGAAAAATTATGTCAGGGGAGAAGGTCCCAAGCCATATATACCTAAATCCCTTGTGGTAATAGGAGGAGGAAATGTTGCCATGGACGTTGCAAGGTCCATGCTCAGACTCCAAAACCTAGAATATAAGAAATCCGAAGTACATGTCCTAAGTTTGGAGAGAAGCTTTGATGAGATGCCTGCTGATGAAGATGAAATTGTTGAAGGTAAAGAAGAAGGGGTAATTTTCCATCCAGGATGGGGTCCCGTGAAGGTAATAGTTGAAAATGGAGAATTGAAAGGTGTGTTGTTTAGGAAATGTGTAGAAGTATTCGACAAAAACGGAAGATTCAATCCAAAATACGATGAAAATAACACTATTACCATAAATGCGGATATGGTCGTAATGACTGTTGGACAGGCTCCAGATTATAGTTATTTACCAGAAGATATCCAAAAGAACACGAAGATAGAAAGAGGAAAGATAAAAACAAACGAGTACGGTCAAGTGGAAGGCGTACCGTGGTTGTTTGCAGGTGGGGATATTGTACATGGCCCAGATATAATTCATGGAGTTGCAGACGGGCACAAAGCCGCTCAAGGAATAGACCAATATATAATGGCCAAACAACTTTCAAAATAAAAAATAGAGGGGAGTATTGTGCTCCCCTTTTTTAAAATAATAATTGAATTAGAAATAATACTATAAGGGAAATAATTCCAGAAATCATAGGTGTTCCTACCCAACCAAATATTACTTTCATTATCGTGTTCGTATCAAAAGTTCTAGTACCTGCTGCTAATCCAACACCCACAATAGCACCTATTGTAGCCTGTGCAGCACTGATAGGAATACCAATTAAAGAGTAGATCCACAAGGTAACCCCTGCCCCCAAAATCGATACAGATGATGAAAAATGATCCAATTCGATAATCCCTTTCCCTACGGTATACAAAACCTTTTGGTTGGTAGATAAAATTCCTACAGCTATCGATGAACCACCTATAATTAGTAAAAGAAATGGAGTGAATAAAACGTTTGCAAATACTCCAGTAACGTTCGCAACGTTGTTAGCTCCTAATGAGTATGCGCTATAACAAATAGCGATCCAAGTTAGTATTTTTAAGAACCTATCTTGGGTAGCGACACCCAAAAATTTTCTAAATATTAGTGCTAAAAGTCTATATAATATAAAAGCGAATATTAAGGCACCAATCGGTGTAAATATCCAAGAAATGAAAATTCTTGTTAAAATAGCTGAGTTGAATTCTCCTTTTAGAATACTTATTCCAATAAGAGCTCCCACAACAGCCTGGGTAGCAGATGTAGGAAGCCCAATGAAACTCATTAATATCATCGTTAAAAAAGCACAAAATAAAGCTAATGATAGTAGTTCAACATTTAAATTGGTCAAAGCTCCCAAGGTATTTAATCCATTTCTACCTCCAACAACGGAACCGACTAAAACAAAAAATGCAGATATTATAATAGCTCTTTTGTATGAAACCAGTCCAGAAACCACGGCTGGTCCAAATATATTGGAAGAATTGTTGGAACCTAGGGACCATCCCAACAAAATAGCTGGAATTAAGTAAAATATAAGCATATTACAAATATTCCCCCCGCTTTTTGAAGATATTTAAAAAATTAAAGCCCATTTTTACCATATTGGCAATCGTAGGCTTTTCTCGAATAAGATTGTTCTATTCTAGCACCAATTTTAAGTGATGTCAATGATTAGAAGAATCAAAATAAGAGAAAGTTAATTTAGAAATTATTAATTTATTTTTAACCATGGGAGGAATCATCATATGGTATAATTATAAGAAATTTGTTATTCATTTGTTGAGCTATTAGGGGGAGGAAGATTTTTGGACATCCTTAAAAGGATAGCGTTATTCTTTGTTATCGTAATTTTGGTTGTAGTAGGCTTCTCGTCTTATTCTATTGTTGAACATCAAGTTCAAAGTAACGAAACATTGTATAGTATTTCTATTAAGTATAACGTATCTATTTCTACTATTTTGGATTGGAATCCGAATTTATCTCCCAAAAATTTAAAAGTTGGACAAGTAATGTTAATTCCTCAACCAGAAGGGTATCTCTATGAAGTTAAAAGGGGAGATAACTTAACTTATATTGCTAGGTTGTTTTTCACAAGCGTTTCTGATATAGTTAAAGCTAACAATCTTGATACAACAACTATTTTTGTTAATCAAAAACTTTTTATCCCTAAAAGTGTTGTAGGAAAAGGTTTCAACAACGAAAAAAAGATAATCTGGCCGGTTTATGGTACTATTTCTTCCCTATATGGAGGGAGAGTCCATCCTATAACTAAAGAGCATTCTTTTCATGAAGGAATTGATCTTGCGGCACCTATTGGCACACCAGTTTTTTCCGTTGAAGCTGGAAAAGTAAAATTCGTTGGTGTAAACGGCGGATATGGTTTGATGGTTGAAATAGAATCTTACAATAATTCTTATGTTTACGGACATCTCTCTCAAATAAATGTGTATGAAGGCCAATATGTTGAGAAGGGAGAAATGATCGCAAGAGTAGGGAATACAGGTTTAAGTACGGGACCTCACCTACATTTTGAAGTTAAAAATGCTTATGCAAATTATGATCCATTGGTATTTTTACCTTCTAGTAATAGAATTTATGTGTTGGATAACAGAGAAAACGAATATGGCTTAGGTGGAAATTAATTCTAATTTATCAAATTTGACAGAGTGTGTTCCATGTCTTATATGTATCTTCTAATATATATCTCTCTTTAGCTAAGGCGTAGCTTATTTTGTTTTTTATCACCAATTTGTATCCTTCATTCAAAGATGTGTATGATACCTTTCTTAGTTCTTCAACGCCTTCAAAATCCCTGTCATCTCCGGCTGAATCAGAAATAACAAGTGCCTTTCCTATATCCCCCATTTTTTCATAACCACTTGTGTGATAATATATAGCTTGGTATATATCTTCATCTATATAAAACTTCCTTTTCAAAAATTCCGCACTTATCTTGCCATGCAAGAGAATCGGACGATTTTTATCGAACTTATCGAGTGGAATTTTATAAAACCTCGCCAATTTGATTAACCTGTTTGGGTCAACATCTCGAAATAAATCGTGTCCCAACGCTGCAACTTCGACTTTTTCTACAGGAAGTTCGTGGATTTGGGCTAATTTTTTAGAGAAATCAGCAACGTTGTAGATATGTTCTAATCTTTTTTTTGACTTTATAGTTATTTTTAAATACTTTTTTAATTCTTCTATAATGTTAGTTAAATCCAAATTAGTGCCTCCTGCCTTCATAGTAAATTAACTATTAAAAAATTAAGTAGTCTTCCTTTTCGATTTCTAAACCATAATTAAGTTCGATATCATTCTCAATTTGCTCAATAAGGTTTAGTAAGTAATCTCTACTTTGGCTTAACGACGAGACGAATATTCCCAAGTAATTTTTAGAATCGTTATAATTTCCCTCTAAAGCACACACATTATACTTTTTTCTTAGAGAGTTTATCAGTGTTTTCACTACCGATCTTTTGTCTTTCAAAGAGTTGATCCCAAATAACCTAATTTTCAATTCTAATTTGATGCAGAACATCTTAATAACCTCACCATTTTTTAAATTCAATTTTATCTTCTATGTACTCTTCAAAACGGGCTAATATGAACAACAAATCAGATAATCGATTTACATATTTCTTTAATGGTTCCGGTACCGGTTCTTTTTTATCTAAAGCGATTATTCGTCTTTCTGCTCTTCGAGCTATAGTTCTGCAAATGTCTAACTTTGCAGATTGCAATGTTTTTCCCGGTATAACGAAACCCTTTAAATTCAACCTATTTTCAAATGCATAAACATAATTGGTAATTTTAAGGACATCTTCTTCTTGAATTGGATATTTATATGGTTTGCTTTTGGAAGCTAACTCTCCGGCTACTTTGAATAAATCATTTTGTACCTCGTTTATTATTTTTTTTACCTGATGAGATTTTAAATAATAATTTGTCTCTGAAAGGAATGCGTTTAATTCATCTACGGTACCGTAGGCTTCAACCCTTATGTCGTCTTTTGAAACTCTTTCTCCACTCCAAAGGGAAGTTTCACCCTTATCACCTGTTTTGGTTGAAATAGACACGGTGTATTCCTCCTTTTTATTGTTTAAGAGACTGTCTAACATTAAGGGGCTTCGCCCCTTAAGATCCCCAAAATCAAGGTCAAAATCATTTAAAAACATAGTTTGCACACTACGGCAAACTTAAAGAACCATTTTGCACAAAGCTGCAAAAAAAACATTGTTTGCACAATGCGGCAAACTTAAAGAACCATTTTGCACAAATCAGCAAAAACTATTTAAAAATGGGGCAAAGCCCCATTTTATTTTTGTAATTCTTCTTCTCTTTTTCTTTCTTCTATTATTTTGTTTTGGATATCAGGGCTCACTTCAGAATAGTGGGAAAATTTCATGTTAAAATAGCCTTTTCCTGAGGAGATAGAACTAAGGCGAGGTGAAAAATCCAACATTTCAGCCAATGGGATTTCAGCTACTATCTTATCGTATCCTTTCCCTACTGATTCCATTCCTAAGGGCCTTCCCCTTTTTGCTGTAACTTCACCAATAACGTCACCAGTGTTTTCAGTGGGTAAGAATATTTCAACATGCATAATTGGTTCTAAAATAACCGGGCTATCATTTTCCATAGCTATTTTAAATGCGTGTCTTGCAGCTATTTGAAATGAAATATCTGAAGAGTCGACTTCATGGTAAGAACCATCAAAAAGTGTAACCCGAATATCCACAACCGGAAAACCAGCTAAAACACCTTTTTTTATGGCTTCTCTAATTCCTTTGTCTACAGATGGTATGAAATTTTTTGGTATGACGCCTCCAACGATTTTATCAACAAATTCATAACCTTTTCCTCTTTCTAGGGGTTCAATTTCTATTTTAACGTGACCGTATTGACCATGACCTCCAGTTTGTTTTTTGTGTTTGTATTCTGCCTGGGATTTACTTCTTATGGTTTCTTTATATGCAATTTTTGGTTTTCCTACCTCAAAATCAATGCCGAAATTCTTTTTCAACTTCTCTATCATTATTTCTAAGTGAATGGTTCCCATTCCACTGATAACGGTTTCGCCTGTTTCCGAATCGAATTCCCATTTAAATGTTGGATCTGATTCGGCTATTTTTGCTAAAGATTCAGTAATTTTGTCTATCTCATTTTTTGAATTAGGAGCGATGGACTTAGATATCATTGGTTCCGGAAATTCTGGTAATTTCAACCTATTTGATGTTTCTTCACTGGATACAGTTTGATTTATCTTACTTGATTTTAGTTTAGGTATAACTAAGATATCACCAACGCTAGCTTCTTCTACTTCTTCGTTCTTATCAAATCTGGGTATATTTATATGGGAGATTTTTTCCCTTGTGGATTCTTCAACAATATAGATACTAGAACCTGCTTTTAAAGAACCGCTAATAACTCTTAGATAAGTGAGTTTCCCAACGAATGGGTCTACGTCATTTTTAACGATGATACCTAGAAATTGACCGTTTTCCTGGGAAGAAATTTCATTGCCTTCTTCACTGTAAAATTTTCTTTCAAGTGGTGTCATTCCGAAACTGATTAAAGCCTTTATCAATTGATCAAATCCAATATTTTTTAAAGCGGATCCAATGAATACAGGAATTATTTTATCTTCATCGTATGCTTTATGAAGTGCGGAAATTAACTCTTCTGGGCTTAGATTTTCTTCTCCTGATTCAAAATATTTTTCCAGGAGTTCTTCGTTGGTTTCAACAATATCTTCTATTATTTCAGAATGGAACCTTTCCAAATAATCTTTGGCGTTATCTGGAATTTCGGTTTGTTTAGAAAATTTGCCTGTTCCTTCTTCATATGTAAAAACTTCATTTGATAAAAGATTTATAACACCCTTAAAATCGGGACCTTCGCCTATGGGAACCTGGAAAGGAACTATTCTTATTTCGTCTTCAAAACTTTCTTTAAGTTCCTGAACTAAGTTTCCAAAGTTGACTCCTTCTTTATCCATTTGGTTTACATAAAATACGATTGGTTTATTTAATTCTCTTGCCATATTCCAAATTCTTTCTGTTGTTACTTCCACACCAGAAGAAGCATTTATCACGATAACTACGTTGTCAACGGCGTTTAAAGCTATTTGTATATCTCCTATAAAGTCTAAAGATCCCGGGGTATCAAAAAAGTAGATCCTTGAATCATCTAAATCGAACGAAAAAATGTGGTTCGAAAACGTTGCTCCTTTTTCTTTTTCAACGGGATCCTTGTCTAAATGTCTTTGACCTATTCTATCAGTTAATCCAATATTTACAAGCACATCATCCATAAGGGTAGTTTTACCACACCCGTGATGCCCAAAGAATCCTACGATCCTCTTTTTTTCAGCTTTGTATTCGCTCAATGTTACCCCTCCATTCTTAATCTATTTCTTAACTACGGCATTTTTTCGTAAACACTTAAAAGTACAGGGATATAATTGCGTGTTTTTCCGTTTTTGAAATTTTGTATCTCGCCCTTGTAATATACTATAGAAGAACTACCACCATCTAGCATCATTGCTACTTCAAACTCGCCAATTTTAAAGAGCAAGTTTCTTGTTTCATCGTATGTAAGACCTGTTTCGGGATTATCAAGTCCTTCAATGACCATTAAATTAATATTCCCGTCTTTATCTATTGCTACCACAGTTCTGGGAGCTTTACCATAAATTATTCCATTGGAGTAACTTTTCTTTTCGGCATCTAGTTGGTCTTGTGTGTATTTGGAATGTATTAATATAGGTCCTCCCTCTAAAAGTAAAGCAGGATCTATTGACAAATTTTCGCTTTTATTAAGAGTGAAATTAACTTTTGTTCCTAAAGATATATTTTCCATGTATTTTTCATATTTTTTATCTATAAGTATTAATTTTTCCCCTTCCGAAGGAGTTTTTCTGCTTTTTGATACAATCCGATTATTTTCATCGATCAAGAGAAAAACATAATCATCTTCTGTTTCAGTGATGCTTCCTTTATAATGATGAGTATATAATTTAACGTCTCCTTTCCAGGTAGAATTAATGGATTTTATCCAAAAGAGTAGGTTATCAATATTTATTTGGTATTCTAGTTTAATATAGTCGATGTCTAGAAAATTTGGCCCTATAATTAATGCAGGTCTTGAATAAGAACTCAAATGTAATAGAGTGCCTTCGGATATTATATTCCCTACGGGTTCCAAAGTTTGAGGATCGAAAAAAGAAGCGTTAACGGAAAAGATTGGGTTCTTATCTTTTAAAAATGAATACACATCGGAACGTGTTCCTAAATTATTCAAATCAACTTTAATTTGATATCTTTTTGGATCAACAATTAATTGGTAAATTTTTAACCTTTGCCCGTTTAATTCTTCTGTTCTTTCAATGTAATGAAACCCTTTATTTTCGGATGTAGTTTTGTCCGTTTCTGTACTTGTGGAAGTAGCTTTTTTATCTATAATGATGGATAAATTTTTTCCGTTTAAATTAACATCATAATTGAAATCACTCTTGAACCTTAAATAAGCAGTATTGTTTGAGTATGAATAATCTATGTTATTTGGAATTCTTTCCATAGGCGCCACGGGTTTTAAGCTTAACAAGTAATCTCCGTCTTTTGCTATTTTAGTTAAAGTTATGGAATCTTCTGAGAGGTACGAATTAAATTCAATTTTTATCTCACTTGTACTTACAGTGAAGTTAGTTATTTTCGGAATTTCCGAATAGAAGAAAATTGTATTAATATCTTTAAATTTGTTTAACTGTAAGAATATTGATAAAACATCTTCCCTTATATATACACTTTCATCAACAATCAGTACGGAATCATTGTACTTGTTTATAAAGTTTATTTTAGAGTAATAATCGTTCAAACTAATTTCCAAGACATTTTTATTGTATATGATATACATTATTCTAGAAGTGCGATTCATTACCATACTATCATATTTGGAAAGATGTTCAACATTAATATAAAAATAATCTTGATTTTTGATAGCTTCCATACTGAGAGGAGGGTTGTTTTGAGATATAAAAATAGCTTCTTCAGAAAATAAATTTATTGCTAGAATTATTAGCAAGAATAGAAAGATAAGCTTTTTCATCAATAAATGATCCTCCGTTGTTTAACTTTATTTAGCGCCCCTTTGCACCACTTTCCATCCATCTTAACTTCTTTCATCGGAAAACAAAACATCAAGAATTACATTTTTATTTATACCTTTAGGATTTTCTTTACTAATGTTGTAAGCCTCATTTAAAAGCTTTAGAGAGGCATCAACATCACTCTTTTCGCTGACAAACAACTTAGCTATTGTCTCTCCTTCTTCAACTTTATCTCCAAGCTTTTTGTTAATTGTTAAACCAACACTTTTGTCGATGATATCTTCTTTTTTTTGTCTGCCAGCTCCTAATACCATTGAGGCTAAACCTATTTTTTCGGTATCAATAAAGGTTATATATCCTTGTTCTTTTGCTTTGAATTCTATAGTTTTTGGTGCTATATTAAGATACTTACTAGGATCATCAACTACTTCTTCTTTTCCACCCTGAGCTTTTATCCATTCTTTCATTTTTTCTTTTACTATACCATGTTCTATGTTTTCTATTAATTTTTTCCTTGCTTCTTCATAGGTTATTATACCAGATAAAGAAGCCATATGAGAAGAGATTTCTAAACACAACTCAGAAAAATCTTTTGGACCTCTTCCTTTCACTGTATCTATTGCTTCCATTACTTCCAATGCGTTTCCAATGTTTTCTCCCAAAGGTTGATCCATATTGGTAATTAAAGCAATAGTATTTTTATCGTATCTTTTTGCAATCTTTAGCATGATTCTACCCAACTCTTTGGCATCTTCTAAGTTTTTCATGAATGCTCCCGAACCCACTTTGATATCCAAGAGTATTCCATCACTAGTTATGGCAAGTTTTTTACTCATTATACTGGAAGCTATTAAGGATAGTTCCTCAACGGTTGCGGTAGAGTCCCTTAACGAATACAACTTTTTATCTGCTGGGGCTATATTTCCAGTCTGTCCGGCCACAACAATCCCTACGTTGTTCGCTATTTCAAAGAATTCTTTAGTGGTTAGAGAGGTTTTAAAACCGGGAATAGATTCAAGCTTGTCGATGGTCCCTCCAGTGTGCCCTAAGGATCTACCTGATAATTTGGCTATTTTAACCCCTAATGAGGCAACCATAGGTGCTATAGCTAATGTTGTTTTGTCTCCAACACCTCCAGTAGAGTGTTTGTCAATTTTTTTACCTGTGATTCTTGATAAGTCTATAATATCTCCACTTTTAAGCATTACATCCGTTAAATTATAACTTTCTTCCTCTGTTAAATGATTGAAGAAGATAGCCATTAACCAGGAAGAAACTTGATAGTCTGGAATAAGATTATCTAAATAAGCTCTGATCATAAATTCTATTTCTTCTTTTGTGTTTTCTTTAGCATCTCTTTTGTTTTTTATAATATCGTATGCTCTCAACTTTAAGCCTCCTAAAGAAATTGTGTCATCATCCTGTAACCTTTTGAAAATCATTTTATTACTAAACTCTCTAAAATTAACATTATCAAAAAGTTTCACCCTTTGTTTTTAAGGGAAGGATGACTTGAAACAGTGTACCGTTGTTTTCTTCGCTATCTAAATATATTCTGGCATTATGGTTGTCCAAAATTGTTTTGACTATGTACAAACCAATCCCTAAACCCGGGACTTGCCTGCTTCTAGATTTGTCTACTCTGTAAAATAGATCGAAGATCCTTTTTAACTCTTTTGAAGGTATGCCAATTCCTGTATCCTCAATTTCCAAAATTATGTTATTATCATTTTTGTACAATCTTAACCATACTTTTTTTTCGCCCTTTTCCTTCAAAGCTGTAAATTTAAAAGAATTGTCTAAAATATTATACACTACCTGCAGGAGTCTATCTTCATTACCGAAAACGTATAGATCATCTTCTATTTCTTCTTCAAACTCAATGGACATCTTATCAGCAACAATTTTAAAGAAATCAAAAGCTCTCTTTACCGTATTAGAGAAATTGAAAAACACAAATCTTTTTTCTTCGCCTATATTTTTTTCCAATCTTTCTATATCTAAAAGATCGTTAAACATCCTAGTTAATCTCGATATTTCTTCTTCTATTTTTTTTAGTGGTTGATAAATTTCTTCGTCTAAATTAGGTTCGTGCAATATCGTTTCTAAATACCCGCTTATAACGGATAAGGGTGTCCGCATTTCATGGGACATGATGGTTAAGAATTCTCTTCTTAGATCTTCTAAATTTTTTTCTTTCGTGATATCTAACAAAATAATAACTCTATAATTTTCAACATTTATTGATTTAACTTGACATCTGAAGTATTTTTTTTCTGGATAATAGAATGAAGTCTCCTCTTCCATGTCTTTATTAGTTTTAAAACTTTTTAAAGTCAATTCAATGAGATTATGATTATCAATTACCTCTGTTAATGACCTACCCACAAAATTTTCTGTTGTAAAAATATTTTTAGCAAAAGAATTGGCAAAATCCACCCTGATAATTTCATTTTGATTAAAAGAAACCAATATTATTCCTTCAGAAAGGGTGTCTAGAATCGAAAATATGTTCCTTCTTTTGTATTTTTCGGATTTGTATTTTTCTTCTAAATTTTTAATATATGAATTTAGTTGATGCAAAAGAAAATCATCAACAGGATTTTTTATATTTATATTTATACTTTTTGCAATCTCATTTTTAAACCGTTGATGAGCATTTTCTTCTCTTCTCTTTCTCAAATAAGCATATATAAATAAAATATTTGTGATGACAAGTAATAAAATAACAATAATATATATATCGCCCAATATTTTTCACCTGGTTTATTAATATTAATAAAATGCAACTGGAAAAAAGGCAGAGGTAATACCCTCTGCCATTGAATATTTAGTAGTTTCTTTCCTTTCCAGGATCTCTGAATTTGTATCCTTTTCCTCTTACTGTAATTATGTATTTTGGATTGGAAGGATCTTCTTCAATTTTTGTTCTCAACCTTCTGATATGAACGTCTACTGTTCTTGTGTCTCCGTAGTAGTCATATCCCCACAATTTATCCAACAATACATCTCGACTAAAGACCTTTCCTTCGTTTTTAGCAAGAAAAACTAGCAAGTCGAACTCCAATGGGGTAAGGCTAACTGGTTTGCCATTTACCCAAACTTCTAATCTTTCAGTGTCAATAATCAAATCCTTGGCTGTGATTTTTTTGGGTCCTTCTTCTTTCATTTGCGCTGATGCAGCTTGTCTTCTAAATATGCTTTTAATCCTTGCAATTAGTTCTCTTACATTAAAAGGTTTTGTGACATAATCATCACTACCAAGTTCTAACCCCGCAACTTTATCCGCAGCATCATCTTTGGCACTCAATATGAGCACAGGGGTGTTGCGGTAATCTTCGCTGGATTTCAATATTCTAATTAAATCAAATCCATCCATTGAACCTGGTAACATAATATCGACAATGAAAAAGTCGGTATCTTTTTCCTCCAATTTCTTTAAAGCCTCATCAGCAGACACAGCCGTTATTACTTCGTAACCTTCTTTAGTCAAGTTCAAAGATAACATTTCAGAGATCGCCGGATCGTCTTCTACTATCATAATACTTTTTTTTGCCACTTTTCTTTCCCCCCTTTGGGATATTTTTTGTGTTAATGTATTCAACAATCACTCATCTTTAGGTGTAACGTTCAGAAATTTGTCCCGACAAATTAATGCTCTCCATTTTGTGATTTAAGTTTTTTCTTAGAATCTTTTTGGAAACAATATTTCGAGTTAATTCAAAAGTTGCAATTTTGTTGATTTCATCAAATGCTTCTCCCTGAAAATGCACTTTGTTGTAGGTTACGTCAGTTATTCTTAACTTTATAAATACCTTAAAAGAATAAGGGGTCGAGGACAGATGATCTATACAACTATGTGAAACCACAGAAACCTGATCTTTTTCCAAAAGATCTTTTATAGTATTATAACTACATTTATGTATTTCTTCTAAAAGAGAGGAGGTGCTTAAAGCATGGAAACTTATAACTTCTTTATCTTCTGACCATAAATAACTTTCATCTTTTACCTTAAAGGAATAATTAAATTCCTTTCCTTTCAATGAGATTATTTTCTCTAGAAAGGTATTCATAATTTACCACCTTTTCTTCTTCCCGAGTTGGGGATACACCAAAATGTTCTATATACTCCTTTAGGTCATCTGTATCTTTTCGTAATAATTCACTTAGTTCCTCTCCTGTGATAGTTTCTTTTTTCAAAAGATATTGGGCAATGAGTTGGAGTTTCTCTTTGTTTTCTAACAGTATAGATTTAGCCTTTTCATAGCTTTTATTTATTATTTGCTTTACTTCAGAATCCAGTTCTTTTGCAGTTTCATCAGAGTAGTTTTTTTCTCTAAAGAGTTCACGTGCTAAAAAAGTTTCCTCACTTTCGCTAGCCCAAGCTACAGGACCAATTTTTTCGCTCATGCCAAAACTTTCTACCATCCTTCTGGCCATTTCTGTAGCTCGCTTTAGATCATTTTCAGCTCCACTGGTTATTTCATCAAATATTATTTCTTCTGCAGCTCTACCAGCTAACATTACTGCAATATCATCGAGTATTTCAGATTTATTCATTAGATACCTATCTTCAGATGGTAACTGTAAGGTATACCCTAAGGCCGCGTAACCTCGAGGAATAATGGTTACCTTGTGTACAGGGTCAGCATTTGGTAAGAATGTTCCTAAAATAGCATGACCTAGTTCATGATAGGCAACGACTTCTTTTTCTTGATCAGAAAGCACCCGCGTTTTCCTCTCTGGACCAACTATAACCCTTTCGATGGCTTCTTCGCAATCCTTCATTGTAATGAACTTTTCCCCATTTCTGGCTGCCAAAAGGGCCGCTTCATTGACTAAATTTTCTAAATCTGCTCCAACAAATCCAGGAGTAGCTCGGGCTAACACTTCTAAATCAACATCTGGTGCTATTTTTTTGCCTCTAAAATGAATCTTTAATATTTCTTTTCTTCCTTCGGCATCAGGTCTATCAATTACCACTTTTTTATCAAATCTTCCTGGTCTTAACAAAGCTTTGTCTAGAACATCAGGTCTATTTGTGGCTGCCATAACTATTATTCCAATACTTGGATCGAATCCATCCATTTCCACTAAGATGGAGTTAAGGGTTTGCTCCCTTTCATCATGACCTCCTCCCAGACCTGCTCCCCTTTGTCTACCTACCGCGTCTATTTCATCAATAAAAATAATAGCAGGTGCGTTAGCCTTAGCTTGGTTGAAAAGATCTCGAACTCTTGCTGCTCCTACTCCAACAAAAAGTTCAACAAAATCAGAACCACTAATATAAAAAAATGGGACATCCGCCTCTCCAGCCACCGCTCTGGCGAGTAAAGTTTTACCTGTGCCTGGTTCCCCTACTAAAAGTACACCTTTTGGCATTCTAGCTCCGAGCCTATTAAAAGCCTTTGGATCTTTCAAAAATTTTACAACATCTGTTAATTCTTCTTTCGCTTCCTTAACCCCTGCAACGTCCTTAAAAGTGGTGCGGGTTTTTTTGGGATCATATTTTTTGGCAGGGCTTTTTATAAAATTCATACCTTGATTTGCACCGCCCGCACTTGATCGAAACAAAAGGGTGAAAAGAAAAATAAGTAAAAAGACAGGCAAAAGAAACGTTAAGATAGAAATCCACCAACTATTTTCTAAGCTTCTGACATATTTAATCTCTATCCCTTGGTTTGCAAGTCCATAAACATACTGTTGGTCCGATAAAAGATTAGGAGCATATGTCTCGTAATAAAGCCCTCTTTGATCTTTTGCTCTAGCATAACCAGAGTCTTCTATTTCTAAAGAAACAATCTTTTTATCTTCCAACATTTGAACTAACTCACTATATTCTATTTTTGAAACATCTTGAGTACCGATAAGGCTGTTGACTCCAACGTATATAAAAATACCTATTGTTATATATATTAATAATAGCCAAAAAACTCTAGGTTGGTTTCTTTTGTTTTGCAAGACATAGACCTCCTCTTTTCTCACTTCTATAAGTATCTCAAATTTTAACAAGTAGAGTATCGCTTTTTTTCGTTATACTTAGTCCGTTTATATTTCTTACTCCGCCATTGCGCATTTTTATAATTTTCTCTGTTTCCTCCATATTTGGCGGATATTTACCAAACTTCAAAAAGGCAATTCTTAATGTTTCCGCATCAAAAAAATCATTTTCTAATTTTAATTTTAACAACTCTTTTCCTATCTCACTTCTTTCTTCAAACTTTCTTTTAACTTCTTCCCTGTAACTCCAGATGATTTTTGCAAGTCTAAAGAAACTTTCTTTGTACCTTGGATTGATCTTCTTAAAAAAAGGGGTAATTTCATATCTTATTTTATTTCTAGCATAATCCAAAGAATAATTGTACTTATCTTCCACATACTCTATATTATTAATTGTAACATAATTTTTGATTTCTTCCAAGTCGACACATAACATTGGTTTTGTTATTTCTTCTTCTATAGGGATTAAACCGCCTAATCCATATATTCCGGTCCCTCTCAAAATTCTGTAAATCATTGTTTCAAATAAATCATCCATATGATGCGCGGTTGCTATTTTATTATAACTTAATTTTCTTAATGTTTCATAAAAAAACTCATACCTTAAGTTTCTTCCCGCTACTTCAACGCCAACCTTGTTTTCTTTTGAGTATGTAAAAACATCCACTTTTTTCGAAAAAAAGGGTATCTTTAGTTTCCCACAAGCTTGTCTCACAAAGGATTCGTCACTATCGGCTTCTTCTCTCATACAGTGGTTTAAATGGGCTACAGATATTTCAAATCCCATTGCTTTCGATAATTTTGACATCACATGAAGCAAAGACATTGAATCTTTCCCGCCGGAAACTCCTAATAGAATTTTATCATATTTGTTAAAAATTTTATAGTCTTTTATAAATTTAAATATTTTTTTCTCAAAATCTTGGAGTATCACTTCCTCTTCTCCTTCCAACTCTCAAATCTGATAACGTCTATAAAAACAAAACAGCGTCTTAAGACGCTTAAAATACTAAAAAATATTGTGGAGCCGGTGAAGGGATTTGAACCCCCAACCTACTCATTACGAATGAGCCGCTCTACCGTTGAGCTACACCGGCAATTGACTTCGTTATTGATAATACATACAAAAAACCCAACTTTTGGGGTAAAAAATGGAGAGCCTGATTATCAAAAAAGTAATATCCGACTTAATGCGGAATTTCGCACTATTAAAGTGCCAAGCACCATTACGTGCACGAGATTCTTTAGGCCCTCCTATTTTATTTTACTATATAATTTCAAAAATGTCAACTAACATGGGAGCTCTGTAGGGACTTTACAAAGTGAAAGATTTGTGATAAAATAATTATCAGAAGATGGGGACGTAGTGAAGCTGGTTATCATGCCGGTCTGTCACACCGGTGCTCGCGGGTTCGAGTCCCGTCGTCCCCGCCATATTTTAAAAAGGCGAACGTTTAACGTTCGCTTTTTTAAGTTATTTTTAAAGTTTAAGGGATATTATTTTTTTGAAAGATTAATTTTGAATGATTAATATTCTATTTATTTAATTTATGATATAATAGAAGTGACAGATGGTTTACAAAATTGATGAGGGGGAGGAATAAAGTTAAGATGCAAAAAGAAGTAGAAAATGGATTTTTTATGGAAACTTTTCAAGAAATGGTGGATCTTTTGCAAGAAATAAATTGGGACGAAAGTGAAAAAGATTTTCTAACAAAGCTGTTAAAAATTGCTATAAAGATCATACCAGAAGCTGAATACGGTTCTATTTGGCTAATTAGGGGCGCATTATATGAAGCCATAGTTGGAATTGGCTACGATCAAGATTTAATTAAAAAAATGGTTGTCCCCTTCAATGAATCATACGTAAGCCTACATATGGATAGAGATTTAATAGAAGTTCAAAATATTTTGGATTACAATTCCCCTGAAACTGATTTGTATAAAATCAGCAAAAAATTACACAAAGAAACGAATCAAATGGTCACTTTAATTTCCGCTTTAAAAAATAAAGACAGTGTAATAGGACACATATATATAGATAGTTTCCATGTTGATTCTTTCGATGATTATTCAAAAAAAATGCTTAGAATGTTCAGCAATTTAGCATCTATTTTTTTGACTTTGAAAATCCTTCGGGATTCAGAAAAAGAAACGATAGAAACGAATTCTAATTATTTGAGTTTTATTAGTCATGAGTTGAGAACACCTTTGACTTCAATTATAGGATTTGCTGAAACTATATTGAATAATGAAGATTTAGAAAAAGATGAGATGAAAAGTATTGTAAAAAAGATGCTATTTTCTGCTAAGCATATGAACTCACTTTTAGACGATATTTCAACTTTCAACAAGTTGAATAGAGAGAAGAGATTGAATTTAGAAAAATTAAATTTAAAAAAGTTATTGTATGAAGTTTTATCAATGTTAGAACCTACCGCATCCCCCGATGTTGAAATAAACCTTAACTTTCCGGTTGATATTCCAGTAGATATTGAAACAGATGAGACTAAATTAAATCAGATCTTAGTAAATGTAATAGGAAACGCAATGAAATATACCACAGAAGGTTCAATAAATATCCTCGTAGGTTACGAAAACCATACAAAACATTTTGTTATAGAGGTAAAAGATACAGGGCCTGGGATTCCAGAAGATAAGTTAAAAGATATATTTAGGCCATTTTTTAGGGTTTCTAAAGATAAGCCAGGAAGTGGGTTAGGTTTAGCGATCGTAAAAAAGAATCTTGAAATGCTCAAAGGAAGTGTGGAGGTAAACTCAAAATTAGGTGAAGGGACAACTTTTGTGATAAAAATACCTCAATCTATAAGTAGTATTGTAAATAAGTGCTAATCATAGATTCGATGAACATATTTCTTCAAATAATTTTGGGAAGAGTACTTTTGGTTCACCACCTATTTTTAAGGATCTATCCAATTCTTCGAGATTAATTATTATTTTTTCGATTGAAGAAGTAGAGTAGAGTTTCTCAACGTTGGTTTTTTTTACTTTTTCGTTTTTAAAATTGAACCCTAAGAAGGAAGCTACTCTTTGCTGTGAAACCATGCTTTCTTTACTGATTTTTACGATTTCAGACCAATTGTAGGTTGTCTTTCTTTCCGTATTTAGTATCACCGCATATAAATCCAAAAAGTACCTGTATAAATAATTTGCTAAAGCAATTGGGGAGAATAAAGAAGATTTTACCATCAATTGCAGCTTTATTAGTGAATGTGGTAATCTCTTTGTTGCTAAATCATAGCAAAGTTCTTCGTAGTTCGCTGTAGAAAAATAAGTAGAAACATCTTCCACGTCTTTTATAGATATAATCTCAGTATCGGAATATATGGAGAGCTTTTTAATTTCCTCATACAACAAATCCTCATTTTTTCCAACGAATTGTATAATTTTCTCGGCTGTTTCGTTACTTAATTGTTTGTTTAACTTGCCTGCTAAATCCTTAACCATGCCTATCCACAATTCATCTTTCCAAGGGGGGGGAACCATCGCCTCTATTTTTTTATCGAAATTTATTTCTTTTAGATATTTATTTTCCTTTTGACTATCCAAAATGAGAATACCTTCAAAAGAATTTTCATAATTTTTCAGTAAGGTGGAGATCTTTTCTTGATAAGGGATTTTAAAGGAATCAAAATCTGAAATTATTATGATTCTATTTGTGGAAAAGATACTTCCCATAGTGAAAAGATTGTTGATGTCTTCATCTACATAATTTTCAGGTGATAATGTAACTATTTCAGCACTTGGGGATTTTTCAATAATTTCTTCGATTCTGATTCTTTTTTGTATGGTTGAATTCCCTAATATAAATATTTTTTGCAACGTTACCTCTCCTCAGTCGATTGTGTGAAGTTGAATGATTTCTTGATCGCTTAGATACTTATATGGTGGAACAGATTGTGAAACAACGGTGTTCCCATTACCAGTGATTATTAGGTTTTTTTCTTTTATTCCTAAGTTCAACAGAATGTTGTGAGCTTCGGTTATAGGATAACCAATCAAATCTGGCATAATATCTTGATAAAAAACTTTTTGATTATCGAATGCGCTACTTTCTTTTTCTTTGGAATATCTATAAAAAATGTTAGTTAAAACAGGTGCAGCTACTTCTCCACCATAAAATTCTTCTTTAGGATTATCGATAACAACTACAGCAGTATATATAGGATCAACAACCGGATAAAAACCAACAAACAAAGAATAATAACTACCTTCAATGTATCCTATGCCGCTTTCCGCCTTTTGGGCCGTGCCGGTTTTTCCACCGATTCTCAACCCTTCTTTATAAGCTTTTCGGGCAGTTCCTTCTGTAACTGTATAACTTAACCACTCTTTCACTATTTTGGCGGTAGGTTCAGATATCACTTGCCTTTCTGAGATTTCTTTTACTTCTAAAAAAGTGGGCTTTACATACTTCCCATCGTTGGGGATCACGTTAAAGGCCGATATTAACTGTATAGGTGTGATCCCTATTCCCTGACCCAGAGCAATCTGAAAAGGCGTTATTTCATACCAATCATCCGGATAAGGGACTACACCGTTGATTTCACCTTTGAATTCTATTCCTGTTTTTTTCCCAAAACCATAGGTCAAAAGTTTTTGGTAGAGCCATTGATTAGAAAATTCTTCAAGTATTTTTTCCATTATCTGAGCGATCGCTATATTTGAGGAATAGGTTAGAGTTTCCCTAAGGCCAACTTCTCCCATTCCATAACCTTGGGATTCGGTTACCTTGAAATTTTTTTTACCTGTAGGATAATACTCGTAGCCAGAATAAAATTTATCGTTAGGATTTATAATATGTTCATCCAGTGCTGTAGAAATTAATAACGGTTTAAGTGTGGACCCTGGTTCTATATATCCCATATAAGCAATATTCCAGGGATAAAGCGAAACACTTGATTTAATTTTACCGGTCTTGCTCTCCATAACTACAACAATTCCGCCTTCTGCGGATTCTTTTTTTACGGTATTTAGAAGTTCTTCATAGGCTATTTGCTGCATTTTCAAATCTATACTTAAACTGATTGTTTTTTGACTGTTTAAAATCCCATTCTCTAATAAAAAAGGTTCGATTCCATAGGTGGTTCTATTAGTTTTTCCGATTAGTAGATCAAGAGAAAATAATTCATTGTAAACGCGGTGAGTAACAGGATATATTCTCGCGTATTTGTTTAAAATTCCAAGATCGATATAAGCCTCTTCATAAGTATCATAAGTTCCCCATTTTAAAAACTTAATGGTTTCTATTTCATCGTCACTAAACCTTTGATTCAATAAATATTTGTTTTTTTTAAAATCGTTTCGTGATTTCATAAAACCTAAATCTACCCAAGCTTCGTATTTTTCTTGGTTGTATACAATCATATTTCCCTTAGAATCCACAAGTTCTGAGTATTTATTATTTTCTAGAGAGGTTGAAAATTCGTTAAAGTCCTTTTCCAAAGAGTTATTATACACAAAAGTAATGGTGATAAGAAAAATATATCCTGAAAGAAAAAGGAAGGTGAAAATTAACCATTTGCGTTTCATAGTTAAATTATTTCTCCATAATATTTAAGATCTCTATATATCTATCTATTTGGCTATCTAAGGCAGATATCTGTGATTCCATATTATTAAGCTCCATCTGAGATTGGACTATTATGGATTTATAATTCTCAATATTTTTACCAAAGTTAAGAAAGATAGTAAGCCAAATGCTAACAGTTAAAAAGGCTAAGAAAACTAAAACGATTATAGCAATATCGAGAGACTTAACTTTAGATTTAGTTTTTTCTATTCCTTTGCTTTTTGCGTACACATTTTTTTCCATAGAAACTCCCCCTAACTCTTGTCATTCTTTAAACCCCTATATACTCGGCCACTCTCAATTTCGCACTTCTGCTTCTTGAATTATATTTTATTTCTTCTTGAGAAGGTAAAATAGGTTTGGGAGTGAGGAAATTATATCTTTCATTATTTTTAAAAAAATTTTTAATGATCCTATCTTCCAAAGAATGAAAGCTTATTACAGCTACTCTTGCTCCTGTATTTAAAAAATTTTCAAATTTAACAAGGGTTTCTTCGATGTTTTTCAATTCTTCATTAACTTCTATTCTCAGAGCTTGAAAAGTTTTTGTGGCAAAATGTCTGTGCCTGTCGTGCGTTATTGAACTAGGTAACCCTTTCCTTATGGCACTCACTAAATCTTGTGTAGTGTTTATAGGCCTGCTTTTTATAATACTTTTTGAAATACTGTAAGCAAACCTTTTTTCTTCTCCATACTCAAAAATGATACGTCTGAGCTCTTCTTGTGAATAATTATTGACTATGTATGCAGCATCTTTCTTCGCTTCGGTATCCATTCTCATGTCTAACGGTTCGTCTTTAGTAAAAGTAAACCCTCTATTTTCACCTTTTAGTTGAAAAGTAGAAACTCCTAAATCCATTAAAAAACCATCAACTTTATCAATATCTAATCCCCTTAAAACAATATCTATATCTTTATAAGAAGATTTAATCAATACCACATTATCCGATAAATCTTTTAATCTTTGTTCTGCGATTTCCAATACCTCATAATCCACATCGACGCCAATTATTTTAGCTTTGCTATTGGTGAATTCTAAAATAGCTTTTATATGTCCTCCTTCACCAGCGGTACAATCCACATAAACACCATCTTTTTTAGTTATCAAATAGGATAAGATTTCCTCAACCATTACACTTTTATGAAAATCATTGTATTTTCTTACTATTATTATACACCTCTTTCGCTGAAAAGCAAGTTAATTTTTTTACTTATATTTTGCGAAGAATAACAGTTCTTCTTCTATGAATTCATCTATTTCCCCATCCAATACAGCTTGAGCGTTAGAGGTTTCGTAATCTGTTCTTAGGTCTTTAACCAAAGTATAAGGATATAAAACGTAAGATCTAATCTGATTACCCCAGGAAATATCCTTTATTTCACCACGTAATTTTAATTTTTCTTCTAAATTTTTTTGCTGTTCTAACTCATATAATTTTGCTTTTAAAATTTTTAAAGCGGTGGCTTTGTTTTGATGTTGTGAACGTTCGTTTTGTACCGCTACCACTATACCTGTCGGTAAATGAGTAATCCTAACCGCTGAATCAGTTTTATTAACATGTTGGCCACCTGCTCCACCAGATCTATAAGTATCTATTTTCAAATCATCTGGATTTATTTCTATTTCAACATTTTCGTCAAATTCTGGCATCACGGATATCGATGCAAAAGAAGTGTGTCGTCTTCCATTAGCGTCAAAGGGAGAAATTCTCACGAGTCGATGGACACCACTTTCATACTTTAATTTACCGTAGACATAGGGGCCTGAAATTTTGATTGTTGCGCTTTTTATTCCGGCTTCATCTCCCTCTTGGAAGTCTACCGTTTCGATATCATAATTATTTTTATCTGCCCATCGAGTGTACATTCTCAGTAACATAGATGCCCAATCCTGTGATTCTGTTCCACCTGCACCTGGATGTAGGCTAATAAAGGCGTTTGCATCATCATATTCTTCCGATAATAACATCCTTAGACGAAAAGAACCGATCTTTTTTTCAATTACTTTTAAAATCGATTCAACTTGGGCGGTCATTGATGGATCATCCTCTGATAATTCAACCGCTATTTCTAATTCTTCAAAATCGTTCTGCAATTTTTTGAATTCATCAATTTCATCTTTTAAATTTTGTGCCATTTTGGAGATCTTTTTAGCCCTGTTTTGATCATTCCAAAAGTTTGGTTCCATCATTTCTTTGTCAAGTTTTTTAACTTCTTCTTCTGCTTCTTCTATACCAAAAATTCCTTTTAAATCCTCAAAATTTTCTTTCAACTCATCTATTTTTACTTTCGTTTCGTATTCTATCATCGAATCACCTCTTAAAAATGGCTTCAATTATTATCTTTTAACTTTATACCTTTTTTTAATCTTGTTGGATTGTTTAGACTTATTGTTATTTTTAGATCCTTCACCATTGTTCGTTTCATCAACTACTGATACGTTGTTATGTACAAAGTTCAAGCTGGCGTATATTTTTTTTGCTTCTCTTTCTTCTTTTTCTGGAACAACCCTTGCTATTCTCATTAGATAATTAACTATTTCGTCGTATATACTGTCAACCATTTGATCAAAAAGTAGGTACGATTCTTTTTTAAATTCCATGACAGGGTCTTTTTGACCATAGGATCTTAATCCCACGGCTTCCTTTAACGCTTCAATAGAATCTAAATGGTACCTCCATTTTTCATCTATTATTCTTAACATAACAAATTTTGCGACTTTGTTGAAATCTTCTCCAAACTCCTCTTTTTTGTATTGATATCTTTTCCACAGTAGATCAAAGATTTCATTCTCTATTTCCTCGCGGGTGTTCCCCTTTATGTCAGAAATTATCAAATATTGTTTCAACTTTTCTGAAATACTACTTTTGTCGTATTTTTCTTCTACTTCATCAAATGAGAATTCAACTATTCTTTCCACAACATCCATAAAGATGTCTTTTATATGATCATCGTAATTTCCTTGCTCGAGTATCCAATCCCTATGGTTGTATATTACAGTTCTTTGTTTGTCCATTACAGAGTCAAATTCGTACAATCTTTTTCTTATCGAGAAGTGTATTCCTTCTATTTTCTTTTGAGCATCTCGAATAACTTTACTGAGCATTTTATGTTCAATGGGTTGACCTTCTTCAATTTTTAGGGCGGTCATCATGTTTTTCATTCTTTCCCCACCGAACAATCGTAAAACGTCATCTTCAAAAGAGATAATAAATCTTGATTCGCCAGGATCCCCTTGCCTACCAGATCTTCCTATTAATTGGTTATCTATTCTTCTACTTTCATGTCTTTCTGTACCCAAAACGAAAAGACCGCCGAGTTCTTTAACCCCTTCTCCCAATTTAATATCGGTTCCTCTACCCGCCATATTCGTGGCTATGGTAACGGCATTTCTTTCTCCAGCTTGAGCTATGATTTCTGCTTCCCTTTCGTGATATTTTGCGTTCAAAACTTCATGTTTTATTCCTCTTTTTTTTAGCATCTCACTTATAGTTTCACTGTTTTCAATGGATGTTGTTCCAACCAATACAGGTTGGCCTTTCTGGTTACGCTTTACTATCTCATCAATTATAGATTGATATTTTTCTTTTTCGGTTTTAAAAATTAAATCATTTTTATCTTCCCGAATAACAGGTTCGTTAGTAGGGATAACAACAACTTCTGTATTGTAGATCGCCTTGAACTCGTCTTCTTCAGTTTTTGCAGTTCCGGTCATACCTGATAATTTTTCATACATCCTAAAATAATTTTGGAAAGTTATTGTAGCAAAAGTTACGCTTTCTTCTTTGATTTTTACTCCTTCTTTTGCTTCTATAGCCTGGTGTAATCCTTCAGAATACCTTCTTCCAGGTAATAATCTTCCGGTAAATTCATCAACGATGACAACTTCCCCATCGCTAATGATATAATCTTTATCTCTTTTGAAAAAATTTATCGCCTTTAAGGCGTTCAAGAGGTGGAACAAATACTTAATATTGCTTGGATCGTATAAATTATCGACAGATAATAACTTTTCTGCTTTGCTTATCCCTTCTTCTGTTAATGCTAAAGTCTTTTGTTTTTCATCTATAGTGTAATCTTTTTCAATTATGAATCTCTTAGCCAAAGAGGCAAATCTTCTGTAAAGTTCAGAAGGAGTATCTGAAGGGCCGGAAATGATTAAAGGTGTCCTCGCTTCATCTATTAAAATGGAATCAGCTTCATCAACTATTGTAAAGTAATGTCCTCTTTGTACTTTGTCGCTTATTTCGTAAACTAAATTGTCCCTTAAATAATCAAATCCAAATTCATTAGCAGTACCGTAAGTTATATCAGCTTGATAAGCTTTTTTTCTATCTTCTTTGTCCATATTGGCTTGAATGTATCCTACGCTCAAGCCAAGATACTCATAAACCGGTCCCATCCAATTTGCATCTCTTTTAGCCAAATAGTCATTATGGGTAGCCAAATGAACATTTTTCCCTGTTAAGGCATTTAGATATATAGGAAGGGTTGCAACTAAAGTCTTTCCCTCTCCTGTTTTCATCTCGGTTATCTTACCTTCATGTAAAGCGATACCTCCCATTAACTGTACATCGAAATGCCGCATTCCTATCGTTCTTCGTGAGGCTTCTCTTACGACAGCAAAGGCTTCAGGTAAGATATCGTCCAAACTCTCACCTTGTTTTAATCTGTTTTTAAACTCCAAGGTCTTTCCAGATAATTCAGTGTCGCTGAGAGATTTCATACTTTCTTCTAATTCGTTTATTTTATTTGCGATCTTTGAATATTTTTTAAGTAAACTTTTATTCTTGTCTATCAGTCCAAAAAGCATAAAGATTGCACTCCTTTCGAATCAAACTTTCTAAGCTATAATTTTTATCTAATTTTCATTTCTACTGTATACATTCCATCATTATCGTATTCTTCTTTTATTATCCAACTATCTAAAGAACCATAAAAATTCTTTGATAAGTAATTTGAAATATCTAAGATTAATAGATTATCGAGACCTTCTTTTCTTTCAATTTCTCCATAAAATTTTGTGTTTTTAAATCGAGGTATTTCCGACAAATACACATTCATCCTATTGGGTAAAACGTTTGAGAATATGAATTCATCTTCTGTAAAATAAAGGTAAATTTGGTTTTCCACACTTTGATTAGACCAAAGATAATAATTGTAGGTTCCAACCTTTCCCTCTTCCATATTTCTTTCTTCTGCAAATTCTTTGAGCTTATAAGTATCAATGGATGTTTCAAAGAATAAGTTCAGCTCGTTATTACTTATACTTTGTGAACTAATAGCTATAAACTCCTCTTCTTTGATACTATTGGCTATAAATCCTATAACATTTTTACTTTCATCGTCCAAAGGCATTAAAAAATTTTCGAAATATGCGGAGAAATTGGTTTTATCCAACTTTTCTATATTCAAAACTTCTCCAAATATTTTTTTGTTTTCCAAAATGGTCAAATCAAAATTATTTTGGGCACCTCTATAATCTTTAGACTCAAATGTTGCCTTTAAGGTTCTAGAATCAACGGTAAAATAAAAATCCCAACGTTTATTTTCATTTAAGATATTTTCCAGAGAGCCTGATACTAAACCCTTTGAATTATTATCATAGGTTGTAGGCGCCATATTCAAAAAGAGGCCATCATCATTTTTTTGAACGGTAAAATTTCTTTCTTCTAAGGTGTATAGGTCGTCGCTTACCTTATTAGCACCAAAGATTTTTGTAAAGATTTCATTAAAAACTTCGTATTCGGTAGAGTATATGGCGATACCTTTTGAATTAACGATCATGTCAAATAAAAGGTTAAAATAGTTGGGATTAAATAATTCGCCGACCGAATAGTTTTTATCCGAATAAAATACCATGGGGGCATTTAAAAAATTTTGAATATTTGTATTTGTAGATTCTAATGTCGTTGAAAGTAATTCTTTTATATAATCTTGACCTATTCCCTCAGTTGAGTTTACAAATCGATAAAAAGGTACCGTTTCATAAATTTTAGTATAAACATCTAAAGGACTTTTTATCCTTATTGTTGTTTCTCCAAAGGTTAATAAAACAATTAAAATCAAAAATATGAGGATAATTGATAACTTCTTTATTTTATTTCCTCCCTATTATTCACTACTCAATTTGAATTTTGAAATAGCTGAATTGAGATTTTTAGAAAGTTTTTCTAATTCTTCAGCTCTTTCATTAAGTGAGCCGGCGTTTTCAGATTGACTTTGCATCAGTATCTTAATTTCTTTTATCTTTTCGCTGGTTTCATTTACCGTTCTAGCTATTCTTTCCATTGAAGAACTCATTTCCTGCGTACTGGCACTTTGCTCTTGCGAACTAGCAGTGACGTTTTCAACCCCCGAAATCATCCCATTTATCTCACCTAATATGCTTTCAAATTGTTCTCTAACCTTGTTGGCTTCTTCGTTTATTTCTGCAATAGTAGTAACTGTTTTATTGGTTACATCGTTGACGTTGTTTGTACCTTTTTTTAGGTCTTCTAGAATTTTGGCGATTTCATCTGTTGCTTTACCACTTTCTTCTGCTAATTTTCTTATTTCATCAGCTACAACGGCGAATCCTCTTCCCGCTTCCCCTGCCCTTGCTGCTTCTATCGCTGCGTTCAGTGCTAACAGGTTCGTCTGTTCGGTTATGGAATTTATAGTTTGAATAATATTTCCGATATTTTCTGCTTTTTCCAAAAGTTTTGAAACATTTTCTTCTGCTTCTTTGGATTGTTCTACACCAACTTCTATTTTCTTTACTATATTGTGAATACTTTCCATACCTTTATTAGCTTGACTTTGAGTCATTTCAGCTGAATTAGATAACTCTTGTGCGGCTGACGATAAACTTTGTGCTGAAGAGGCAATTTCCTCAATACCGGATGTGATCTCTTCAACCGATGAGGCACTATCTTCCGAAATTAACTCTATATTTTTTGCTTCTTCTAGAACTTCTTCTCCTGACTTTTTGAATTTTTGGGAGGCTTCTTTTAACTCTTTTGAAGATGCTTCGACTCTGTAAGAGACATCTTTAATGCTTTCAATCGTTTCTTTTAAGTTATCTCGCATTTTACTAAATGATCGAGCCATTTCTCCTACTTCATCTTTGGACTTACTTTCGAACTCTACATCCAAATTCCCTTCTCCAAATTTTAATAAAACGTTTGAAAAATCTTTTATTGGTTTTGAGATACCTTTTCCAACAAAGTAAGCAACTACTATTGCCACAATAACTCCTAAAACCGTTATTAGGATTATAAGCAGCGTTAAACTATTTATCTCACTGTATATTTCACTCTGGGGTAAATTTAAGAACAAAATCCAGTCATTGGGTAGCTTCGAATAACTCGTTAAAAATTGTTCACCATTTAATCTTTCTACAAAAGTCCCTTCTGTATTTGAGTTTATTGTTTCTAAATAATCCGATATTTCTTCTACTATACTCTTTCCAGATTCATAAAGAGGATGAGAAATTACATTAAAATTATCATCAACTAAGTACGCATATGCTTTTTCGTATCCTAATTCTTTTTCAATGAGGTTAGCAAAATATTCTAAAGGAAAACTAATCCCAGCAACACCAACAAAAGTCCCGTCTTCTGGATCGAAATAAGGAACGGAATAAGTAATTACGTTTGACTGTAAATATTCATCAAAGTATATATCGGTCCAAACACCTTCTTCTTTGTCTCTTACTTCAAAAAACCACTGATATTTTTTATTTTCAGGATTAAAAGTATCGTCTAATTTTATATATTCATTTTTTAGATTTTTATCCTCGCTTTCAATGTAGTAAAGAGAATATAATTCTTTTGTCCTTAACATATCAGGATTGAATACTATGAAGGAGGTAACATTACCTTCTACTTTTTGTGAAAAATTTTTAGGTACATCTTTAGCTCTATCTAAAAATTTTATTACTTCGGCATTTGAAAAACTCGCTATAAAAGGATCAAATCCCAAAAAAGCGGAGTCGCTATAATTGTCTACGACTATTTCGATAATACTTATTTGCGAACTTAGATCAGATGCAAGACTCGCAGTTAAATTCTCAACCCCGCTTAGTGAATATTCTTCTAGAAGAGAAGTGGATCTAAAAATTGATACGATACTTACAACTGTTACCGCTGCGATCACTAACAAGGTAGAAGATAAAATAATCTTGGTACTGATTCTTTTCAATCCAAACTCCCCCTTTGAATTTGTATCAAGTTAAATTGAAACGCCCAAAGTGATTCTAACGATGAACCCTATAAAAAAGGTTAATCCCGCAACACCTAAACTTATACCCGCCATTTCAAGAAATCTACTTTTGAAGTTTAGATCTTTGGCTACAGAAATATAAAAATTGAAAACCAATATTATTATAACAGCTATTATTAAAGTTATAATTAAACTTAAAAAATATTTATTTGGCATTAACAAATAAGGAAGAATTAAAAAAAATACCGTAATTATATATGTAATCCCCGTGTAAGTTGCGGACTTTAACGCTCTCTCGTCGTTTTCGGCTCTTTTTGATAGATACTCGGATGCTGCCATTGACAATGATGCAGCTATTCCTGTTATTAATCCAGATGTAGCTATTATTGTTCCGTTTTGAAGGGCAAAGGTCAGACCTGCCAATGCGCCAGTCAATTCGACTAATGCATCGTTTAAACCCAACACAATCGATCCCACATAATTTAATCTTTCTTCTTCTATCATTTCTAAAAGTTCACGTTCATGCTTATCTTCTTCTGCTTCAACCTGTTTTGCTTGGGGGACTATATTGGAAACATCTTCGTAGGAGGTCTGAGCCCTTTCTTCGCCATTTTCCATGAGCTTCAAACTGAAGGTTAATCCAAGTATTTTAGAAAGTATGAAATAGAACATAACTAATAAGTAATTTGGTTTAACATCTTCGTTAGTATAACTTTTCCAAAAATCGTGGTGTTTTAATTCTTCACTTGCTATGCTTTCTAAGACTTTTTTATTTTTGGTATCTTTAGTAGATTTAGATAACCTTTTATAAATCAGATATTCCGTTAACTCGTTCTTTTGGAAATTTAATAAATGTTTTTTTGTTTTTGAGTCGATTTGTGAATTTTCCATTTAAACACCTCCGATTAAGAATCATTTCTTATTCTTCGTATTTTTTATATAGTTCTTCTATTTCTCTCTCATATCTTTTCAATATTTCCAACAGTTTTGGGTTAAAATGTTCTGGTTTTGTCCTGTTATCCCCATGTAACAATATGTCAACCGCTTCCCTATGTGAGAAAGCTTCTTTATAACTTCTCTTTGATCTTAAGGCGTCGTATACATCTACTAAGCCAACAATTTGGGCTTCAATGGGAATCTGCTTGCCCCTTAATCTAAAAGGATACCCATTTCCATCGTAACGTTCATGATGGTAAAGGGCAATTTTTTTTGCTGTTTCGAAATATGAACCTTCCAATAAATTATCCGCATATAGTGGATGTTTTTTGATTTCTTCCCATTCTTTTTCGTTTAGTTTACCTGGTTTATTAAGTATCTCGGCAGGAATAAAAAGTTTCCCCACATCGTGAAGGGGAGAAAAATCTCTTATCCTTTCAACTTGTTCTTTGGGTAAGCCTAATTTTTCAGCAAAAAAGGCAGATAATTCACTTACACGGTATATATGTTTTTTACTGTTTTCATCGTGTGATTCTGCTAATATAGAAAGTTTGCTAGAAAAGGTTGCATAAGCATTTTTTACTTCTTGCGTTCTTATTCTATTAACAAAAAACATTTTTGCCAGATTTAAAATGGAATCAAAAAATCTAACGGATTGTTCAGAAAACTTTTCATCGCTACCTTCTTTAATATCAAGCGAAACATCTAAATATCGATTTTCATCTATTTTTATGGCTTTCAGTAGAGTAGATTTTATTGGCTTGGTGAATTTGGATATTAAAATGACTACATCTTGAGGCATTGTTTCCTCATTTACGGAATTAATATTATCAAATACTGTTGCATTTTCTACACGTAAGGCATAACTTTTTTTAAGATTCAAACTATTTAAACCGTTAATATCATGACCCAGCGCAGCTAAAAATCTCCAACTGTCTTCTTCTATTATAGAAACACTCCCATAGTCAGCTTCCGGAATTTCAATGATTAAAGTATTTAAAAATTTCTGAAAGAAATCTTCCTCTTTTAACTCTTCATTTCCTAATTCAGAGATAATTTCTAACAGATTAATCATTTTATTATTCAGTTGTTCTATCTCCTGATAATTACTCTGTATTTCCTCATTTTGTGATATTAACTCTTCGTTGTAGGAAGTTAATTGTTCATTTGCTGCTGTAAGCTCTTCATTATAACTTTGAGCCTCTTCCTTTACCTGGTTTAATTCCTTCAAAAGAGAGTGAAGTTTTAAATTTTCTTCTCTTAGAACATATATAAATATAATAGAAAAAGGCACTAGAATCATTATTAGCCAAAAAATCACAGGGTAATTTTCATAAAAAGAAGGAGGCTTGTTCTCTATTGTTGAATCTGCAGGTAGACTCTTGGTTGAAATACCAAATCTTTCCAACTGGGGAAAATTAAAAACGTATTTATTATCAGGGAAGTAAATTCTTGGTAACTCTTTAATATTAACTCCGCTTAATAAGCCCTTTGCTATTTCTCCGGCTTTCAGTCCTTGATCGTATGCACTGGTAATTTTACCTCCTACAACGTTGTTGGCCATATACGCGCGTGAGGTAACATAAATGGGAAGATTCTCAAATTGTCCCATATATACCTCTATTTCTGTATAATCATAAAAATTTCCATAAATATCTTTACTAAAAGCCAAAAGAAGTACTATTGAGTTTTGCAAAGGTGTATCAAGCTCTTGTTTTATTTGATCTAACGAATCACTCAGAAAGATAAAATTAATATCCTCAAATTCAGGTATTACATCATTTTCCACTTCTTGCTTGAAAAGTTTTCCTGTTTTAGTCTGATTATCAACAATCACATAAACATTCTCTGTATTTGGATGAAGATTTAGAGCTAATTCTAATGTTTCTTTTATATCATGAATCTCTACAATTCCACTTACAAAGTCTAATGAACTCAAATCGTATTCTTGATAGTAATTGATCCCGGCATACACTATAGGAGTTCCCAAAAAAAGCGACTCATAATTTGATAAAACAAAATCAAAAGCATTATTATCCAGCGCAATAACAACATCGAATCTAAAATTACTAAATTTTCTTTCAAAGTACTCTTTGAATATGTTTAAGCTTTTATCATCTCCAAACCTTTTGCTATCAAGATATTCTACATATATATTTATGCTTTCTTCATCTTTTAAAACCGAATATATACCTTCTAATTCCCTATCTGACCAGGACAAACCTGGATTATATGAATTTAAAATTAGGATATTAGTAGTGGCTAAAGAATAAATCCCAGACAAGATGAGTAATAATAACAATAATCGGGCTTTAGTGTTTTTTTTCAAATGTGATCCTCCTAGCTATAATGAGTGGGAATTTTAACGTTTATTTTGGCTTTCAATAATTCTTACTTTCGATATTATATCACAAATTAGTAAACTGCTATAGTATAATAATTTTCGTAGTTAAACTAAAATTATTCTAATGTTATAATATTCGTAATATATATTTTCTATCATATCATTAGTGTTTAAGCCGATAAATTTATTCAACTTTTTTCATTAGGGTTCCATTGAGTTTATCGTCTAATTTTGTCTAAAGTTGAGTTACAAAGGAGGGGGTATTATGGCTAGAGTATGGGCGATAGTTGTGGGTATTTACCTCATAATTATGGCTATTGCTGGTTTTGGTTCTGTAGTAATTCCAAACTGGGAGGCTTGGATACACCTAATCGTTGGTATTGTTTCTTTGCTTATAGGTTTTATGGATAGAGGAAGAAAAAGTTCAGCGGCGTAGAATTTTAATTTCATAAAATTTGTACAAAACACAAAAGAGGCAGAAATTCTTTTGCCTCTTTTGTGCTCTTATGGGCAAATCTGCACGGAGAAAATATAAAAACTCTTTATCCTTATGGGTGGGCTGCGGGGCGAAGGGGAGCTATAATTAAAGTTTTAAATCCTCTAAAATACAGTTAATTTCATTATAAAAGAGGTGACTTATTTGCCTTTTGATGGTTTGGTATTACATAAAGTTTTAAAAGAAATAAAAGACAATATTATGGGGGATAGAATTAAAAATATTTATCAACCTATCAAATCCCAAGTGTTAATTCAGTTTTCTCAAAGTTTTGTGCTTTTTTCATTAAAAAGTCCTTCTTATGTGATCTTACTTTTTCAAAAACCAAACGTACCCATACAGCCAGCAAACTTTTCTCAGTTTTTAAGAAAAAAGATAAGAAACGGAAGAGTGATAAATGTCGAACAGTTAGGTTTAGATAGGATAGGTTACTTTGAAATTGAAAGCTACGATCAAGAAACCTCTGCTATGAGAAAATATAAGCTATTTTTCGAATTAATGGGAAGAAATTCTAACTTAATACTCATTAACGAAGATAATAAAGTAGAAGAATCTTTAAAAAGGGTTTATGAAGAATTTAGACCCGTAATTCCTGGGGTTAAATACCTACCTTACTACGATGATTCTCAAACAAATATATTGGAAGAAAATATAGAAAACATTGAAAATATTGATTTTAATAGATTGATGGGGTTTTCTAAAAAATCAATAGCTTTTTTGCAAGAAATAGGTATCCAAAAAGCTATACAAGATCTTAAAAAACCTTATCTTTTCTACTTTAACGAAGGGAACACATATGATTTCTCCGCAATAACCCCTAATAATTTTAAACACAAGGTATTAAAACCATCGGAAGCATTGCTTAAAGTTTTTCAAGAAAGGGTTGAACAGTCTCGATTATTAGAAATAAAAAGAGATTTAGAAAAAAAGGTAAAAAGTGAAATAGACAGACTAGAAAAGACCAAAGAACAAATATTAAAAGATTTAAATGAAGAAAAAAATCTAAAAGATTTGGAAAAAAAGGGAGAGCTTCTTCAAACTTATCTCTACAAAATAAAAAAAGGTGAAAGATATTTTACAGTAAATGATTGGAATACTGGTGAGGAAGTTACAATCGAGATAGATCCCCTTTTATCCCCAACGCAAAACTTGGAAAAGCTGTATAAAAATATAAAAAGGACAAAGGCAAAAGTCGAATATGCTAAAAAAAGAATAAAAAAGATTAATAACGAGCTTGAATATTTTAATCAGTTATTTGAAACAATATCTTCCGCAGAAGAAATTGAAACCTTAATAGAGATTAAAGAAGAGATGAAAGATATAGGGCTGATAAGTGAAAACAAAAAGTCTAAAAGAGAAAGAAAAGTAAAAACAACTTTTAGGAAATTTAATTACAAAGGCTATGAAATACTAGTTGGGAAAAATAACAAACAAAACGATGAATTAACAAGATCCGCAGCACAGGCCGATATCTGGCTACATACACATGAAATCTCCGGCTCTCATACAATAATAAAATCTTCTGGTAAAGAAATACCAGAAGAAGTAATAGATTACGCAGCAAGAGTTGCTGCAACATTTTCTAAAGCAAAAATGTCCTCCAATGTAGCGGTTGATTACACTCAAAGAAAAAACGTATGGAAACCAAAAGGAGCAAAGCCAGGAATGTGGCTGTATAAAAATTATGAAACCATTATCGTTGAACCTTTTAGAGAAATGCCATGAAAAACCTTAATCTTTATGCCCCAACAACTTGGAAATATTTTTGGCACATTCCTTAACATAACGAATATATTCATCTACTTTCTCTTCTTCGGCTCGAGAGGCACTCATCGAAATACTTACACCCGCCATAACTTTTTTATCGTAGTTAAAAATAGGAGCCCCCATACAATAGATCCCAATTTCATTTTCTTCGTTATCAATTGCGTATCCTCTTTCTCTTATTTTTTTAAGTTCATTTTTCAATTTGTTGGGATCAGTAATTGTGTTTTTACCCCTTTTTTTCAACTCCACATTTTCTAGATATTCTTCTATCTCTTCTTCAGGTAAATGAGCCAAAATAGCTTTTCCAAATGCTGTTGCATAAAGGTTTATCTTCATACCAATTCTTGACATCATTGGTAAAGAATTAGGACCTTCTATCTTTTCTACATAAATACCTTCATATCCTTCTTTAATAGCCAAATGAACTGTTTGACCTGTTTTTACCATTAAATCAACTAAGTGGGGATGTGCAATCTCCCTTAGATTTATTTTTTTTAAAATAATACTCCCATACTCCACAAGCTTGAAACTCGGGAAATATGATTTATCGCTATTCTTTGACAACAAGCCTCCTTTGTGCAAATCATCTAAGTACTTATACGCATTAGATATAGACATATCAAACTCTCTTGCAATTTCTGTTGCATAAACTGGTTTTGGTGAATAGACTATATAATCTAATACTTCTAAAACTTTTCTGATAGTTTGAATAGATTTTCACCTTCCTATCTGTAAAATACCGAATTTCATTATATCACAAATTTTAATAATTAAAAGAACTTTGAACCCCTTTCGATTTTGTAGTTTTATTTGATGGCATTTTTATCTATCTTTGAATCCTACCTGTGGAATCTCCTTTTGTTAGAGTTTTCACTTCTTCTAATGTAACGTGGTTAAAATCTCCGATTATAGAATGCTTCAGACATGAGGCAGCTGTAGCAAATTCTATTACTTCTTGATGAGGATAATTGTTTATTAAAGCGTATATTAACCCACCGGCAAAGGAATCTCCTCCCCCTACTCTATCAACTATGAGGATTTGATATTTTTTGGAGCAATAAAATTTGCTGCCATCATAATATAGACCTGCCCAACCATTATCAAAAGCAGAAAAGCTTTCTCTGAGTGTTATAGCGATTCCTTTCAAATCAAACCTTTCAGAAATTTGTTTGGCTAAATTTTTATAACCGTCTAATTGTAGATTTCCTTGGGATACATCAGAATCTTTAGCTTTTATATTAAATACCTTTTCAGCAGCTTCCTCATTCGCTATAAGTACATCGACATATTTCATAAGTTCTGACATCACTTCGTTGGCTTTTTCAGATGACCACAGTTTTTTCCGATAATTTAAATCACAACTAACAATAATTCCTTTGTTTTTTGCTGTTTTCACCGCATCCAGGCATGCTTGTGCCGCATTCTCGCTCACTGCAGGTGTTATCCCTGTAAAATGAAACCACTTTGCCTCATCTAAAATCTTATCCCATGGGTATTCTGTAGTTTGAGATTCTGCAAAAGATGAGTATTTTCTATCATAAATGACTAAAGAAGGTCTTTGAGATGCTCCAAATTCATGAAAATAAATACCTAATCTTTCTCCGCCTTGAATTATATAATCAGTTTTTACCCCATATCTCCTTAGGTGATTTATTGCCGATTGCCCTATCGGGTTGTCTGGAACTTTTGTCACAAAATAAACATTTTCTCCATAATTGGCAAGAGAAGCAGCAACGTTGGCTTCAGCACCACCGTAAGTTACATCAAAAGAATCTGTTTGAACAAATCTAAAATACTTTGGAGGAGAAAGCCTCATCATAATTTCACCAAAAGTAACAATTTTATTAGCCATTACAATATCTCCTTTCAAATATATTTTGTATTCTTAAAAATTATCTTGCCATTGCTATAGCTTCAACAAATTTTTTAGCTGTTTCCTGGACAAGTTCATAGTCTCCCGACTTTGCGCCTTTTGTCAATTCTCCTCCAACGCCAACTGCGGCACAGCCGGCCTTTATCCAATCTCCTACATTTTCGAGACTAACACCGCCTGTAGGGACTATCGGTGCTTGAGGAAGAGGTCCTTTAATTGCTTTGACTATTGAAGGACCAAAAGCACTACCTGGAAAGAATTTAACAAAATCAGCACCAACTTCCATAGCTTCTACCACTTCTTTTATTGACATTGCCCCAGCCATAGAAACTTTTTGATACCTATTGCATATTTTTACCATCTCTTTGTTTAGATATGGACTTACAAAAAATTCGGCTCCAGCTAACATAGCAATTCTCGTTGTTTCTGGATCAAGAACAGTTCCCGCACCTATAAGAATTTCTCCTTTTGAATATTCCTTTTTCAGCTCCTTGATAACATCATTCGCTCCTGGAACAGTCATCGTAATCTCAATAGCCTCGATGCCACCTTTTTTAACAGCGTCGGCAATTTTCAATGCTTCTTCAGGAGAATCAGCTCTTACTACAGCAATTATTCCAACATTTATAATTTGCTCCATCACTTTTAATTTATCCATGGAATCCTCCTCATTCGTATTATTTTAGTGACTTCAGAAACTCTAAAACATGCATTTTAACTAACTTTTAATACCTTCAATATTATACTTTTACCTCCTCACTGTATAATTTATTTGATACCACATTTTTATTATCTCGTAAGGAGGTCATTCAATTGTCATTATGCGGTAACGCTTCTCAATTGAATACACGTATGTTCAAAAAATTATAAAGAATACTATCGTTTTACTTTAGAAGCAGCTTTCGGTGTTAAAGACCTTTCTGATTTTAATTGGGAACCGTTGAGTACTTTTATACCTATTGGAAATTCTTCCTGATCATTTTAGATTATTTAATTATTTGTTAGTAGTTCGTTTTATCTACCGACACTTTCTGATAGAACAGCTAATATTATCGTTTTCCAATTTTACGACGATATAGCGGTATGCCCAATTTTCATCATCTCTTGGATAAAGTTCTAAAGTTTCTGGATTTTTAAAAAGCAAATGTGGGCCTCTACTCTCTTTCCTTTCACACATAGATTTCAACAAAACTCGAGAAAGCAAACGAATATTGCATGTTTCCAAATAATCTTTTAGGTTTTTACTTGAGTTGAGTATTTCTTTGTTAGAGATATTAGATACAACATCAAAAGTTTCTAATAATTTTTTCTCTGATCTGATAACAGAAGCATTTTCACTCATAAGCGTCCTAATTTCTTCTCTTATAATGTTTTTCTTACCAGTTTCATCAGGGAATTTTACATTTTCTATTTGGAGATTTTTCATTTCTTCATCGCTTAATTCTGAAATATTAACTTGAGAAGAATAAAGGGCTGCATTTTGTCCTGCTATCTTTCCAAAAACTTGTGTGTCGAGTAATGAATTTCCACCGGGCCTATTTGCACCATGTTGACCACCAGCAGCTTCTCCGCAAGCATAAAGTCCCTTTATATTGGTCTCAGCTCTTTCATTTATCTTTATGCCTCCTTGGAAATGTTGGATTGCAGGAAATATTTCTATTTTCTTTTCGGTATCGATGTCGAGCCCCTTTGTTTTTAGTAATGCACATACTTCTTTATTTATACTTTTTAATCTCTTTAAAGGATTAGAATAAAATTTTTGATCAAATAAATTCACGTTAATTTCTTGTTTGTACCAATTTATAATTTCTTCAGGAATTGAACCTTTTGAGAAAAATTCTGGATTGGAAGTATAATCCAAGAAAATCCTTCGAGCGTACAAAATTTCCTTTGCTACGGCTACATCGATTATATGAGATTCTTCGTCGTATGATAATGGCCAACTCCATCCTTTGGAGAAAAGAATAGATATTAATTTTTTTGGATCGTATTTATTTTTATAATATTTAAGTATTATATCTTCTCCTAGATCGTTAGTTATCTTAGGTAAAGCTCTCATGAAACTGCCTGAACAAGCAATTTTAGTTTTTTTTGATGACAATCCTATTTGAATAAATTCCATATTTACAAGTTCTGCTCCACATCGTAGGGCTGCGGCATGACAATCCCCCGTGGATTCTCCAGGGAATAAACTTTCAGAATAGACTTGTCCTGGACCTCCACAAGCTAATATTATAGAAGGGGTTTCAAAGAAAAAATATTCATTAGTAACCGTATTGATTCCCCAACCACCTTTAACTTTGTTCTCTTCATCCAACAAAATATCTTGAAACATAACATTTTCTATAACTTCGATTTTTTGTTTATCAACTTCTTTTGAAAGAATTCGAGCTATTTGAACAGCGGTATCAGGTCCAGTAAAACATGCTCTGGCGTATTTAGATCCATCGGTTCTAAATTGTTTAACCTTTCCATTCTCCTTAACAAAAGGAACGCCTAGTTTATCCAGGTACTCAAAGGCATCTTTTGAGTTTTTTGCTAAAACTTCAGCTAAAATTTTGTCGGATACCATTCCACCAATTTTAAAAATATCTTCGGCATGATATTTCCATGAATCTTCAGTTCCAGGCTCAGTAGTATCCAAGGTAGCATGGAAAGCCATTCGATCAGAGTAAGAAGTGGCTGTAATACTATCTTTTAACCTTTCTCCTTTTGTTACCACTTTTACATTCAAATATTTATTTGTTTCTTTTACGCTTAAAGCTGCTCTTAATCCTGCTCCTCCGGCTCCAACCACTATAACATCTGATTTTATTTTTTTCACTAAATCACCTCTTTGATTTATTTTTTCTCAGGATTACCATGTATGGCTTTAAATAAACATCTTTGTCTCTTATTACACAGCCAGTTATTTTTTGATTAGCTTTTAATTCAGCACATCTATTACACGTTATACAGGATTTATTTTCTTCCATATTGTTATTTTCAATTATATCTTTTGCAAAATCTGGATAAGCAAAAGCCATTCTTCCTAATCCAACTATTTTACAGTATCCTTTTTCAACCATTCCTGCTGCCACAAATGGTACAAAATGCCTAAACCAACTTAATCCTGTACCAACCACAATAATATCTCTAAATTTTTCCTGCACATTTTTTGAGAATTTTATCAATCTTTCTACTCCAATTAATGGGTGTTCAGGTGGCGTATATTTTTTCGCTTCACCATCCGCAGGTCTATTAATATGTGGATTTATATATGGGCTTCCAGCAGTTACATTTATTAGTTTTACCCCTTTTTCTCTTAATTCTTCAATTAATTTCAGAGGTTCAGATAAATCTGCTTCACCTTTTTTATTTGTTCCCCAACTTATTGGGTAATGCAAAAAATCAGAAATATTTAATCTTACAGCTATATCTATTCCTACTTCTTTATTTATTGAATCTACTACTTCTTTAATGAATCGGGTTCTATTTTCATATTTACCCCCGAATATACCTTTTCGGGTACGGGCTCCAAGAATTTCAGATAGTAAGTATCTGTGACAGCTTTTTATATCTATAGCATCAAATCCGGCTTCTTTAGCTAGTTTTGAGGCTTCTACATAAAAATTTTCCAATTCCTCAAGCTCTTGATCGGTTATTAACGAGCTATTATAATTTACATTGGATAATTTATCTAATTTTTCGTCGTGGATTGCAATAATTTTATTTTCCCCGAAACGCCCAGAATGAGCTAATTGCAAAACTAAGTAAGGGACTTGATTTCCAATTTTCACAGACTCGTCTTTTATTTTTTTTACTAAAGCAGAAAATTCATTGACTGTTTCATGATTTAAAAACAATTGTTTGTCATTTGCTCTTGCTTCTTTACTCACCGCTGTCGCTTCAAACCATATTAAACCTGCTTTGCCTCTTGCATATCTAAGATATCTTCTTTCTGTTAACTCACTTGGAGCTCCATTTAATTTAGCGTCACATCCTTCCATAGGATGTATTGCTAATTTATTAGGTATTACTTTTCCATTTAACTCTAAATTTCCCTTAAGTATTTCTAGGTTATCGGAAAAAGGAATGTCTAAATTCCTTTCCTTTATGGCTTCTTTTAATTCATCTATATCAGTGTGTGTATTCATCAATTTCACAAGACCCCCTCAAGGTGTATTTTTTCAGTACTTCAAACCACCAGCTGACAAACCTTTCATAAACAAATTCTGGAACAATAAAAAGATTATTAATGTCGGAATTATAGCAAGGACTGAAAACGCTAAAATTTCATTCCAGGGAATTCCATATTGGCCTTGTAAAGCTGATAAAGCTAATTGTATAGTAAATTTATCGCCAGAATTAATTACTATCAATGGTAGGACGAAATCATTCCATCTCCATGTAAAAGAAAAGATCGAAATTGCCGCAATTAAGGGTCTTGACATGGGTAGGACAATTTTAAAAAATATCTGCCATTCATTTGCACCATCAACTTGAGCACTCTCAAGAAATTCGTTAGGTAAATCTTTCATATATTGATAAGCAGTAAAAGAAGCAGTTGGAGTAAACACTGCTGGAATTATTAAACCCCATAAAGAATCGATCAAACCAAGTTGTTTTATAACCACAAACAAGGGGACCATTATCACTTGGGCAGTGATAAAAAGGGTTATGGTAACCATTTCTAGAAAGAAATTTTTATATTTAAACGTTCCTTTGGCTAAACCATATCCTAAAGAAACGGAAATAAATACAGTAATAATTGTAGATACGATAGCTACAAATAGAGTATTAGCTACATATCTTGGAAACTGGCTTTCATAGATCACATTTTTATACCCTTCAAGGGAAATTTCTTGAGGAAAAATAGTTGGAGGATACCTGTATATTTCGTTCATACTTTTTAAAGAAGATGAAACAGTCCAAAATATCGGTATCATGAATAAAATTGCTAGAATGATTACTATTACTTTTCTCATATTTTACCCCCCTCCAAATCTCTTTCTTGAACTTTACTAACAACATAGGCAATAACCAAGCTAATTAAAAGAATAACTATTGATCCAGCAGAAGAATAACCTATTCTAAAATCTGTAAAAGCTTTTTGGTATATATATAAAGGAGCAACAGTAGTAGCATAACCCGGACCACCCGTCGTCATAATGTAAGCAATTGTAAAGTTTCTAAAACAATTAGCAATGGTTAGAGTTATAACTGAAATATGAGTGTTTCTTAATAGAGGCAAAGTAATAAACCAAAATTTTTGGAAGTTTGAAGCTCCGTCAATTGATGCCGCTTCATAAAATTCTTCCGGGACAGCTTGTAAACCCACTATGTATAACATCATCATGAATCCACTAAGTACCCAAGCTTGTACGATTACTACACTCAACAAAGCTAAAGTAGGATTTTCTAACCAACTAACTGGATTGAATCCTAGTTGGTTTAAAATATGATTAACTAAACCAAAATCTCTACTAAGAAGCCATTTCCACATGGTCCCTCCTGCTACCATAGGGATCATATAAGGCCAGTAAAAGAAAATCCTCATAACTTTCGAAAATCTATTTTCTTCTTGAAGTAAAAGTCCTAAAATTAGTGAAGTTACAAAAACTATAGGAAGAGTAAAAAAAGTATACTTCAAAGTCACAACAATTGAATTCCAAAACCACTTGTCTTGTATTAAGCCTTTAAAATTTTCTAATCCTACAAATGATGGAGAGTTTAAAAGATCCCACGAGAAAAAGGCTAAAATTATCATTAAAATGATTGGTAATAAGTAGAATAAAAAATGAAAAACAAAAGAGGGAACAATAAAGACAAACCTATTTTTTACTATATCTATCTTTTTCACAAAATCACCTCACTGGCAAATTCATCAAAGTTAAATATATATTAACGTTTTAAAGAAGCAGGCCTGTTAAAAAACAGGCCCACTAAAGAAGCTTAAAAGATTAATATAAAGTTAATATTTACTGTGTCTTTACTCTTTTAGCTTCTGTTTTCCAATGTTCGATCATTTCTTCTGCAGTCATTTGACCAGTGATCCCTAAAGAAATATCTTTTCTAATTGTATCGGTTAATCTACTCCACACTTCATTTGCCCTAACTTCTGTGGTCCATGCAGGTGCTCTTTCTGCAAGAACTAGATGTACTTCTGCCCATTCTTCTAAAAGTGGTTCACCATAATCAATTATATGACCTTTATAAGCACTTAGATCTCTACTTCTTTTGATATATTCTGTGTAACCTTCATCTTTATTTGCCATCCACATTACAAATTCAGTTGCTGCCTTTTCCTTTTTGACATTTCCTGTTTTTGGGGCTGCTAAGAATCCACCACCAGAGGTTCCAAACCAATCTCCGATAAGTGGAAGATACGCAGGAGATACTTCATCCTGTTTTCCAGCATTAAAGGACTCTCTTGCCATCCAACTACCTGCCCAATCAGCCGCTGTTATTCCCCCAAAGAAATCATGAGTATGAGACTGCCCTGAAAGCCATTCTGCTGGGGGAACTAATCCTTCTTTGAATAAATTAACATACTCATCTATAGCTTTTTCTGCATGTTCATACTGATCCATAACAAAATTTCCCTCTTCATCAACTATCTTGATGTTCCACAAAGCAAGGTAACTAAAGAATTTGTCAGCAGAATATTCTATAGACATTGCATAAGGAATTTGGTTTACTTCTTTTACTTTTTTTAAAATTTCTTTGAATTCTTCCCAAGTCCAAGGTTCTTCTCTTCCATAGGGTGGATATTCGATTCCAGCTTTTTCAAACATGGCCTTATTTACCCATAGTGAATATGTGGTAAAATGGAGAGGTACTGCATGAACAACTTCACCTTCTCCAAGGTAAACTTTTACAACATCATACGTGGAGTCTTTGTATTCTTGAGGAGCCAGCCCTAAATTCTTTTCAATATCTGGTCCTAAGTCTCTTAAATATGGTGTCATTTGTGGCAAATAAGTTGCAGTAGTTTCTAAAAGGTCTGGTGGATTTCCACCTAAGAAAATGAGAGACATCTTTTGCATGTAATTGGCATATGGAAAAGCCACAACTTCTATTTCTACATCTGGATGTTCTTGTTGATAAACCTTAACAACCTCTCTGAGGACTCTAGCTTTGCTTTCATCAGATGCGTACATCGTAAGTTCTACCGCACAAGCAAACTCAGCAAACAAAAGAAACAACATTACTACGAACATTAATCCTTTTTTCATCATTCTCAACCTCCTCATATTTATAATTTATACGGTCTTTAGAAACTCTAAAAATGCACTTTAACAATCTTTCAATAGTTGCGGTATCAAATGCTCACCTCCTCTCAGTAAAATGTTATGTCATCTTTAGAAACTCCTAAATGCACATCCACGTCGCCTATCACGTTCTAAAACTTATTTAAGAAACATTTTAAGATATTTTTTATTATTTTTTCAAACAAGCTCCCCAATAATTCGTAAAAATGAATTCTTTTTTCCCTCGTTATAGATGGTTTAGACTTAGACGGTCGATATACATACAGTTTAGATCATCCAATTATTCTTTTTTCATTTTTTAAACTTAAGTTACGTTTTATCGTCTTTTCTTAAATCATTTACCTCAAGTAAGTAGTTTTAGAACCGAACTTTTATAATTTTCCTGCTCCTGCTTCGTTCATAACGATTGCAGGAACAGACATTGTTGGATCAATTCTTCTAACTAATACAGGTTCCCAATCAACTGAAGAGACTAATTTATCATCGACGTTAACATCATTATGAGCTTTCAAGATATTCGCATAAAATGGTTCACTGGAAGGATACAAAACTACATTACCCTCTTCATATATATTGTTTCCTTTCCATCTTTTTATTATGCTTGACACGTTTACACTCCATGGTATATCGAAGTAATTATTTTGAGCATATATTTGGGATTCCACTCCAACTCCCCAAGCATAGTCAAAATGATAGGGGGAATGAGGATTGATTTTGTAGTAATTGTTGTATACATGAACTTGGCCGAATCGTACCCTTGGTAATCGTTGTGTAACGTTTTCAAATAGATTATGGTGAAGAGTGACTCTCAAATGTCCTCTATCTTGTGTACGGCTATCGCTAGAACCAATAAGCATAGTTTTATCATGGTTATAGAAAATATTATAAGAAATTGTTATTAAATCAGCTTCATTTTTTATGTCTAACAATCCATCATGTTGTTGAAATAGTCTTCCAAAATATACAGGTAATTCACTATCTAAATATTCACCATCACTGAATGTACAGTGATCCACCCACACATTTTTAGAATTTTCTATTGTTAAGCAATCATATTCTGAGTTCCATTCTCCAAGTTCACCATCCGTGGGGTCCCAGGCAGGGAAATAATCGATAGGGCTTTCAAACGTAATATTTCTAATAATTATATTATTAACTCCTTTAACTTGCAAAGCAGCACCAGCTATTTTCGCATTGCCCCCGACGCCTATTATAGTAGTATTTGAACCAACGTAAATTATAATATCTTCTGCTTGATTTTCTTGAGATCTTGCTCTGGCTTCTTCTAATGGTCCAGCAACTTCCTTCTTCCCCCAATTTTCAGGTGAATATTCTTCCAGATATCTGTCAAAATCAAATTCGGGGTCCTTATATTTTTCATAAGATTCACTGATTTGGATTGTTCCTTCAATAAAGATTATCTTAGGAGTGTCGTTGTATCGGTTTTCTTTATTATTTCCTCCTAAGGCTTGTATTAATTCTTCTTTTGTCCTTACAAGGTAAACGTTATCTTTTGTTGCACTCGAACCTCCGGTAGTTCCGTTGCCAAAAGCCCCCCAACCGTCATTTTCAGCAAGTACTTCTCTGCCTAGGCGCAGAAGCGGAGAGTTTTCTTCAATAATAACTTCACCTGCAAAAGAAATTACTGACAAACACATTAAAACTAGTAATAATACTTTTTTCATCATTCTCAGCCTCCCGTTATTTATAATTTACCGTCTTTAAAAACTCCAATGCATTTACCAACTCACGCTTGTAAGAAAACAGATTTTTTAGTTGTCTCACTTCTCTCCCTGAATTTTTATTCACTATTTGAGATTCTTTTTTACTAATTTTTCGAAAAGTAAGACATTTTATCGTATTCTCAAACCCTCCTAAGAACCACCTATCCTTTTAAAAATTCCCCTTTTTCTAAAATATCTAATATATATATATTTTGCTTTTCAAATCATAAAAATATAACTTTTTCTTCGTCGGCAGATTGAAGGGCTTTTAAACATATCCTTGTTACTTCAAAAGAATCTTCAGCGGTGACCATACACTTTCCTTTCTTCTCTATCTCGCTTAAAAAATCTAGAAATATGCTTTTTTCTTGTTCTAACGGTAGTTCACAAATCCCAGGCACTTCATTATCGATTAAATATACTTTATTATGTATTATTTCGATTATTCCTTTTGTGCCTACAACCCTTAATCTATCATCATCATGTGTAGGAGCATTGTTAGGTCTGTAGTAATCTATCGATAATGAAGCAAAAATTTCATTTTCAAGTTCAAAGTGGCATAATGCACTTGTCTCTAAATCCTCATAGTTATTATTGTATTTTTTCGAATGAGCTGCATATACAGAAATAAAATTTACTCCTGTAAACCACCGGATCCAATCAATCCCGTGACTTCCAACCCATGGAATAGTGCCTCCATAAGTTTCTCTATATTTATAAAATGGCTCTCTTTGTCCAAGTTTATAAGATTTTTGAGCATTGAGAAGTCTTATTTCTCCTACAACACCTTTTTTTAAATAATTATAAGCTGTTAAAAACCATGGTTTGTACCTTATACCGAACATAGCTGTGAAAGAACATTGACTTTTTAAGTAAGCTTCCTTTAATAAATCAAGATCTTCAAAATTTGTGGCTACAGGTTTTTCTGTAAAAACATTAATCTTTCTGTTTAAAGCTTCAGTTGAAGCTTTAGCTAAATCACCAAAAAAACAGTTAATGATGGCTACATCTGGGTTGGTTTCATCGAACATTTTTTTGTAATCTTCATATATTTTTGGTTTATATCCTAAGTCTTCTATTTCTTTACGTAATTTGTCTATGTTTTCTCCATTGGAACCAGGAGCAATTCCAACAACATTTATGTTCAGATTATGATAAAGTCTTAAGGGCGTTACAACATAATGATAATGGCCACTTGAACCTACAAAGCATAACTTCATATTAAAGACCCCCTAAGCATCTTTTTTCAAAAATGGGTTGAAAGACTTATATTCTTTCACTTTTATTTCTTTTGTTGCACGAGCCCATGTTATTCCTAAATCTGAAAAAAGCACTTTCTTTTCAAAGGCTTCATCTATTATTTCATCAATATTATTTAAAACAGTTTTATATTCATTTTCTTCTTCATATTCTTTTATGAAATTTTTTGGTATAGGAACAATTTTTTCAGCCGAATCGTAGGCACCATTTACAGCTACTACAAATGGTCGTGAATTTTTTGGTGTGGAATATAATTCATCTATAATACCCAAATGCTTTTTAGCTACAATTCTAAAGACTTCTAAATGAGGGTCTATTCCTTCATTATCAAATTCTATTTTTTCCCCATTATTTAAATATATGGTTGTTTTTTCAGAAAAATCCCAATAGGCTTTCCCTTTTGTTCCTTCGATTACCATATAGGGGTCTAATTTTTTATTTGAAGCATGAGTTACATAGAAATGTATCTTTGTACCATTAATTGCTTTAGCTTCTATACATGAAGTATCTTCTGTTTCAATGTAAGTGTGAGCTCTATATAATTCAGCTCTCACAGTTTCAAGATCAATTGATTCGTTCATACTAGGACCTATTAAGTAAAGCATATTATTTAAGTAATGGGCTAAAGCGTTATTTATAGGTCCATCTAATATAATATGTCCGTTGCATATACTTTTACCGGCCCATTCATTTCTGGTATAATATGAACGAAATCTTGGCCATATAGCTTTACAACTGATTTCTTTAATTTGTCCTAATTTTCCTTGCGAAATAATTTCTTTCAACTTTCTAATAGATCTCGAATGAATCATATGAAAGCCTATCGAACAAAACTTTCCCGTTTCTTTCTCTGCTTCTATAATTTTATCTACTTCTTGAACTGTAGCAGCTGGAGGTTTTTCTAATAGAACATTATATCCGTATTTCATAGCTTTTATTGCCATTTCGCTATGAGTATGAATAGCAGTCGGTAGCGTGATTACATCCACAAAATCTCGAGCGTTTTTTAAAAGGTCATCATAGGAATAGAAAATCTCTATTCCTTCTTTTTTAAATTTTTTCTCAAGGTCAAAATTTTTCCTTCTATCTTCTACCACTATTCCTGCTAATTTGATTTTTCCCTCATTTTCTAATTGTTTTATAAACTTGATATGTTCTGCTGCAAAGTTTCTAATTCCTACTACTGCAAAATAAACTTTATTCATACACTTTTCTCCTTACTTAATATATTTTTACTATCTATAGAAATCCTATAAAACACTCATTTTTTAACCATTTTTTAATAACTTCTAGTATTTAAGAAAACCAACAACTTTACTGTTTATAATGAGATTAGTTCTTTTCACTGATTATTAAACCCTAGCTATTATTATTTATTCTAAAAAGAAAGTACTTTCTGTTTCATATCTCAAATTTGTTTTTCACTGCGTTATTCTTATTTAAAAGAGCTAGAAAGTTTTTTAAATTTTAAATGTAGAAATACTCCATTAATACCAATCAATAGTAGCGTTTATATACTGATCATTGAGCTTTACATTTTCAAAACAAATATTTTTAACGTTCTCTAAAATAATTGGATTATCACTTTCTACATTCTTGATTATGATATTTTTCAGTACAACATCCTGCAGCGGGAACCCCTTTGGTGCATGTGACTCAAATACCGTTTCTACATTTTTTACAGTAATATTCTCGAATACAATATTCTTATAAATACTTGGATAGTAACCACCTAATTCACCTGGATAGTTCATTTGAAACCAGAAAAGACGTTCAAATGTATCAATTTCCATATTGCGGACTCGAATGTTTTCAACCATACCTCCACGATCAAGATTAGACTTGAATCTGAATGCTGAAGTTCCATTTCTTAAAATATTATCAGTAAAGAACACATTACGAATACCACCAGACATTTCACTACCAAGTGCAACTCCATCTTCGCCGCCCATATTATTTCGAAAAACTACAATATTTTCACTAGGTATTCCAACCTGTCGGCCATCATAATCACGCCCTGACTTAACAACAACTGAATCATCTCCTGTTTGGAACTTTGATTTTTCCACAACAACATATGAGCTTGATTCAATATCAATTCCATCGTTATTTGCGTTATGGGTATCTACATTAATCCCACTGACAATTGCATGATTAGTGTAATTTAAATGATTAACCCAAAAGGGAGAATTCACTACTGTATAATCTTTTAGTAAAACACGTTCTGCATCATAAAATTGAATCATACATGGTCTAAGAAAACGGCCTTCACCGAAAATACGTTTTTCTACGGGTATTCCTTCAGCCCCCATTTGACGCAAAAGAGCTACGTCTGAATCATGTTTATCTATAAAAGATAAAAATTCACTATCCTTGTTTCCATCAATTACACCTTTACCTGTAATTGCTACATCATGAACATTTCTTGCATAAATTAATGGTGAATAATTATATAATCTAGTTCCTTCATATTTAGTAAGAACCACAGGTAAATAATCCTTGGCATATGGACTAAATAAAAGATGCGCACCCTCCGCTGCATGTAATTCAATATTACTTTTTAAATAAATGGGGCCTTTACAATACCAGTCCCCCACTGGTATAACCACACGTCCACCTCCATTGTTACTTGCTGCATCAATAGCTTTTATAATAGCAGGGCGAGCATCTGTAACACCATCATTTACTGCACGAAAATCTGTTATAAAAAAATTTTTTTCAGGGATTGTTGGTCTTTGTACTGATTGAATAATTTCTGAAGCCATATTCCAATCATTCTGCGTATCTAAGGTATTTATCACTTTAAATGAAGATAAAGAGTAAATCATAATAAAATCACCAAAAAACTTTTCATTTTTAATTTCTCCTCTGCTTAAATTTAGAATGTCTGTAAAAGTATAAGAACGCACATTTTTTACTTTTTTAATGCTTTCGGATATTTAGGAAAATCAATAATTTTACTTTTGAGTTGAAGATACTCATTTTCTTATTATGAAAGTAACTTTCTTATTTTCAAACCAAAAAAATTATAATAAAATAACACCTACTTGTCAAATCCGATTTTAACCAATTAGGAGCATTTATTGGCAATTATTTAAGATTAGGTAATAAATACTCCTTTTTTCTTAGTTTTTATGTTTTTATTTTGTTTCTTCAACTTTAAGTTCTTTAACATGTTTTTCTATATGGTGCGCAACGTTTTCATGGTATTCATTTTGGTATTTTGTAAGGATCTCAAAAAACTTTTTTCTGAAATCGTATTGAGGGTTCAAAACGAACATGTATGAAACATGCAGTGTCTGCCTTGCATCTGGGTTTTGTAGGTATTCTGTTGGAGATAAGTCTTTTGGAACAGAGAATGGGTCACAGGAAAGATGGTAGTATTTGTCCATCTCTTCTCTTTTATCAAGGCATGTTTGCCAGATTTTTTTAAAGAATTCAGGATCTTTTTGCGCTATAACCTTAATAGCTTCAAGGTAGCTGGTTCCAGATGTTTTTAGGTGGTAATTTCCTTGAGTAACTTCACCTATTATGGGATAAATAGAGAATTTATCGCTACCAGAATGAATGGAAAGTCTGTATCCAAAATATTTGGCTATTTTGTCTTGTTTGATAAGAGACTTTTTAAACTCTTGTATATTTCCTATATAGTCAATACCTTTTTGAAACTCCCCGGGGAAACGTGGGGCTAATGTATCTATTTTTACTCCTTCATCGTAGATATATTTAGAGATCAAAAAATGTGTCTTTTCGTCTGTTGGAACATCTGTCTCGTCAACTGAAACTTCAAAAGATACCTCTTTTTTATTCACCTTCGGGAATTTGTTCCATACATCTATGACTCTTTCGATAACGCCACCATAAATTGAAACGATTTTATTCAACTCGTTTTTATCTGAATATTCTATGGGCATATCGTTTACAAAGAAGCTTTTGTTATAAAATTGATCAAATATGCTTTCTTTTACAGAAGAATCTTTATTCATATGTTCTGAACAATCCAAAGTCAACATTGTAATTCCTGAATCTAAAGCATACTGAATCTCCTCATCGCTTTTCAAATGATCTCCATCAAATCCACTGTTTCCAACATAATTTTCTTCAACAAGTGCGTTTAGTACATCTTTTCTTACGTCTCTGAACGTTCTTCCTGTAAAGTTTAATTCCCTAATGCTTTGTTGTGCGAAAACAGGAAAGAAGTTGTATTTTTTTGCAACTTTTATATGACCTGGGGTTGCAATCCCTATTCTATCTCCAAGACCTATAGAAATTCCTTTCTTCGGTAATATTGTAAACATTTAAATTTTCCTCCTCATGGTATTAATTCTTCTCTTACATATTTTTCGAAGGCATAAGTTGCAGCTCCACAAGCTGTTAGATATTCACCTATAGAAGAAACTTCAACGTTTACGTCTTTGTTTGCGTAAAATATATTCTGGTTGTAACTTTCTTCTGTGGAGTCTTTAAGAAATTCCCACCCATTTGACACACCACCTGCTATATAGACCTTTTCTGGATTTAAAATATTGACTAAAGTGGCAATGCCAATTCCTAAATATTTTCCAGCTCTTTCAAACGCTTTTATAGCTTTTTCATCACCTTTTTTGGCTAATTCATATACCAACCTTGATTCACAACTTCCTTCACACTCTAAATTTTTCCCGGATATTTCTTCGTAATTTCTAACAATCGCCTTACTGGAACTTTCTGTTTCCAAACAACCTTTTTTACCACAGTTACACTTTCTACCTTCAGGGTTAACCGTGACATGGCCTAACTCTCCTGCAGCGTTCTTGTAACCCCTCAATATCTTTCCGTTACTTACTATCCCTACTCCTATACCTGGACCAATGTTGATTATACAAAAATCTTTCTCTTTGTGGGAATTGTTAGAAATTAAGCTTCGTGCCATCATTATTGTGTTATGATCCACGTAAGCTGGTAGATTGAATTCTTTTTTCATAACCTTTTTAACTTCAAAGTTCGATATATCAATATTATGGGATCTTATAACCTCTCCTTTTTCGGGATCTATATAACCAGGAAAAGCCATCCCTATACCTATTATGTTGAATTCTTTTTTAACTATTTTTATATTTTCATAAATCTGTTTCAACAATTTATCGTTCTTCTCCGATACGAATCTTTTGGAATATAAGATATCCCCTTTACCGTTCGAGACAATAACTCTTGAATATGCAGAGCCCACGTCATATCCAATAAACAAGAAGTCGTCGTAGTTTATATCAAGCAAAATACCCTTTTTCCCAACACGAGAAACATCCTCACTTCCAACTTCTTTCAATACCTTTTTATGAATTAAAAGGTTCGTAATATAACTCACAGTTGAAGGCATGAGGTGTGTTTCTCTTGCAATTTCGGCTCTCGTCATAGGCCCTTTAATTCTTAATGATTGAAAAATAAGTGCGGCATTGTTTTCTTTTAAAGAAGATAAGGATGCTTTTTTCATCGAATAGTACCTCCGAGTTCAATAATTTTTCTCTAAATTTTTTTGAAGAACAACCTTTTTGGTCTGAAATAACTAAGATCTCTCACCAAATCAAACGCTTCCCTGATAGGTATTTGACCTTTTTCTACCATTTCACCCACAACGTTAGATAACTCTCTTCTGAACATCTCTGTTCGTGAACCATAGGATATTAACTTTCTTGAATCTGTTACCCAACCTGCTAAGTCGCTAAGAAGGTCTACAGTAGCTATATATTTCAAATACATCTCCATTCCAAAAGGGCTGTCGTTGAACCACCAAGGTGCTCCTAGACTAACGTTTGGGAAAGCCCTTGCTATTGTGGCAACGGTTGGAAATAGCGAAGGGTCCAAACAGTACAAAACAACTTTCAATTTTTCATCAAATTGGTTTAAAAAGTATCTTAACCCATTTGCCAAGTCAACGTTGCTGGTTGAAATATCCCCTCCAGTATCTGGCCCCAAAGTATTATACAACTTGTCTCTATAATCTCGCACAGCACCAATATGTAATTGCATAACCCAATTACTCTCAGCGTTCATCTTACCAAATTCATAAAATACAAAGGATTTAAAGTCTGAAATTTCTTGTTTCGTTATCTCTTTTTTTGAAAATGCTTTTTCATATACTTCTTTTACCCTTTCCTTTTCAACTGGGTATGAAATGGGTTCAAATATCCCATGATCGCTCGACACTCCACCAAGTTCTTCAAATTTTTTGTGAGTCTTGTAAAGAGCATTTAAGAACCCTTCAAAACGTTCAACATTTTCTTTTGTTATTTCTCCTAGCTTTTCTACAAAATCTTTCCAATTTTCTTTTTCAATGTTCATAGCTTTGTCTGGTCTCCAAGTGGGAAGAATCTTTATTCCCTCAATATCTTTAGCTTTTTCATGGTATGAGAGATCCTCTGTTGGATCATTTGTGGTACACATTATTTCTACGTTCATTTCTTTTAATAATCGTTGAGGTTTCATACTTTCACTTTTTAGTAATAAAGAAGTATCTTGCCATATCTTTTCAGCTGTATACTTTGAAATGATATCCTCTATTTTAAACCTTCTTTTTAGATCGAGGTGTATCCATTCGTATGTAGGATTGCCAACGAACCCAGTGAAAACTTCAGCCAATGCCATCCACTTTTCCTTATTTGAAGCATTTCCGGTTATTTTTTCTTCGGGGATTCCTCTCTTTCTCATTAATTCCCAAACATAATGATCTGTTGCTCCTTCAACTTGCCAGATGTCATCCCAACCTTTGTCCTCAACGATCTCTTTCACATCCCCGTGATTGTGAGCATCTAAGATAGGGAGATCTTTAATTGAATTATACAACATCTTCGAAGTGTTGTTTTGTAGTAAATAATTTTCGTCTAAAAAAGACATTTTTCTAACCTCCATCATTCTAAGTTAAATACAATCTGCTTTAGCTCCCCTTCGCTCAAATGTTAAGGGGTAAACCCCTTAAGATCCCCAAGTTCAAAATCAAAGTTTATTTTAAGAAAACTTTTTTGCACAAATCAGCAAAAGTGCTCCCCCCTGTAACTCTTTTAAAATCAAAATCTAATTTTTGAATATTATTTTATTTCTAAAGTTACTATTAAACTCGTTATTAACTTCTATAATGTTCCTTCATTTCCTTGTTAAATGGTAGATCGAATATCTCATCCCACAACTTAGGAATATCATCATAATTTTTGGTTCTTGGATCTCTTACTAAAACTTCTTCTAAGATATTTCTATCTCCCGTTATAAAGGCTTCTAACGCCATTTCCATTCTTGTGATTCTAGGAATTATATAGTAATTTTTAATCTTTTCTGGTAGATCTGGCTGTATCTTTTCAGGAAATATTCCATTTTTGTTAACTTTTATAGGCACTTCTACAACTACATCGTTAGGAATGTTTTTTATCGTTCCATTATTCAAAACATTCAGGAATAATCTTGCTTCAACATCATTAGTTAAAGCGTTTATAAAAGGCACTTGTTGTTCGCCACTCATTTTTTCTTTCGGGAACTCTTCAGGCCAGTATTCTGTTATTTTGATACTTGGATCTTTCGAAACTTGAATTATCAATCTTTTTATTTGACGTAGTTCTTCATAGAACTTCGGCCTTTCAACTTCGTTGTCTATTGCCCCGAACTTTCCATACCATTTCTTTTTTGCTTGTAAACTATGATGATGTTTCCAAGTGCTGTTTCTAGTTGTGTCTCCTATGGGTAATAATCCATAGAATTTGTACATATCAATAACTGCCGGAGCTAAATGGGTATCCCAAGGATCTTTTGGTTCCCAATTGTTTGATTCTTCTTCTATCCATTTGTCTAAGATTTGGTAACCATCTTCGTCTTTGTATAGAAATCTGTTCAACCATATTCCATGGTTTACTCCAGCTACCTGCCAATCAGTTTCTTTTTCTTCTAATCCTAAAGTTTTTAGAACTTCATGGACACCACCAACCCCATGACAAAAGCCTACTACTTTTACGTTGGTCAGCCTTTTAATCAATTGTGTAATTTCAAAAACAGGGTTAGCGGTTTGTATAAGCCATGCATTTGGACATATTTTTTCAATCGATTTGGCTATATCGAGTGATAATTTCATATGGTTGTAGTTTGTGAATGTATAATAATCCGATACCATGTTGAACTCTTGACTATCTATTCCTCTGTAGTAACCATATTTTTCTGCAACATTTCTCATGATTTCATAACTTACATAACCATCTTCATGGCCCGGTGCTCTGTATAATGCCGTGTTTATAACAAAGTCTGCATCTTTTAAAGATTCTTCACGATTGGTAGTTTTCTCAAATTTAAGATTTCCACCTATTTCTTCTGTATATCTTTTAGCAAGGTTATCTACGGCATTTAACCGTTCTTCGTCTATGTCGATGAAAGAGATTAAACTTCCATTTAATTCCTTCGTTTTTGCTAAATCACCTACTAATTTCACTGTGTATCTGACACTACCTGCTCCTATAAAAGAAATTTTAATGGACATGTTTTTTGGCTCCTTTAATTAATTCATTCTAAAATCGAATTTATTCGTATCCATTTTAAATTAAAATAAACAAAATGTCAAACTTGATTTTACTTGATTATAGTCAATATAATCCAATTAAATACAAATATTTTTGATTACGTTGATTTTTCTCATTTTTTCTAAAGATTTGAAAAGTAGAGTATAATTAAAAATAAGAGGTGATCGAGGTGAGATTTTTAATCTCGTTGATTGTGAGTTATCTTATCGGTTCGATACCGACGATGGCTCCAATAGCTGCCTTTTTCATGTGGCTCGTTAATTTATAATTTATAAAAATTCCCCTGCAGATTTTTTGCAGGGGAAGTTGAACAGGGAGAATTTTAGAAATTTTCATTTAGTGGGGTTTGAAATTCCTCGGGAGTACCTTCTTCAGTGGGAGTTCGTGGTTCGTTAGGGATACTTTCAGTGGGTTGTGGAATCTGCATTTCTCCTTCTGGAGAAATTATTTCACCGTTAGATGGATCCACTTTTACTGTTAAGTCGGAGAGTTCGACTGTGTAAACTGGGTTACCTGTTTCGTCAAATTCTATTTTTGCTGATTGAAACATATTTTCGGGATAGGCGCTTACAACAGTTTTGACTGCTTCCTCTAAAGGTATGTTTACCATAGATAAGAGGTTCAAAGTTTCTTCAGATGGAGTTTGCCCTTCCTCCGTAGACAATATTTCTCCGGTTTGTTTGTCCACTTGAACTTCTGTTCCATCGTCAAATTTGAAAGTGTAAGTGCCTTTATCTTTACCGAAAAGTCCTTTATCAGAGGTTATAGAAATTAGGGTTCCTTCCGGTATTGTAGCTTTGACCGTTTGTATTAGTTGATCTATTGGAACTCCCACTAATTCTCCTTGTTCTTCTGATGTTACAGGTGGTTGTTCAGGTAACTGAGCAAACACGAATCCACTAATTAGAAAAGTCACAATAATCAGCGTTCCTAATAGTCTTTTGGTCATCTCTTTCACCTCCTTGTTTTGGTATTCCCTTCCCTCCATCCTTTACACTATTAGTCTATAATTCAGGAATGAAATTCCTATGAGAGTGAACTTAACTTAAGCTGAAAGTTTTATAGTAAAAAAATGAATGATTAAAAAGTTATTTTTTTCATAAAAGTTTAATTTGAATGTCAGAAAATTAGTTGTGATAGAATATTAATTATAGAGGTGAATAGTATGAAAATTCTTGTTGTTGAAGATGAAGAAAAACTTGCAAATATAATAAAAAGAGGACTTACGGAAGAAGGATACTGTATTGATGTTGTTTATGACGGAGAAGAAGCGGAAAACTATGCAAAATATTCTTCATACGATTTGATAATTTTAGATATAATGCTACCAAAAAAAGATGGAATAACCGTTTGTCAAAATTTAAGAAAAGAAAACATCAATACCCCAATATTGATGCTAACAGCAAAAGATAGTGTGGGAGACAGAGTTAAGGGTTTAGATTCCGGAGCAGATGATTATTTGATAAAACCTTTTGATTTCGATGAATTATTTGCAAGGGTTAGATCTTTGCTAAGAAGAGAAAGTTTTACTCGAAACCCAATTCTTAAAGTTGGAGATTTAACTTTAAACACCTTAACAAGGGAAGTTTGGATGGGGGAGAAAAAATTGAAATTAACCCCAAAGGAATACAATATCTTGGAGTATTTTATGAGAAACCCAAAAATAGTAGTTACCAGAACTATTCTTGAGGAAAAAATGTGGGATATCGACTTTGAAGGGAATTCAAACGTTATAGACGTATATATAAGAAGATTGAGAAAGAAAATTGGTGATAAAGAAGGTAAAATTTTAGAAACTGTTAGAGGAGCTGGTTACAGGTTAACGGTATCTTAAGCTTTTTTAAGAGCATAAAATTCAAATTGACCGTTTGGTACTTGCTAATCATGGCCATTTTGCTTTTAGTATTTGGGCTGAGCTCTTATTATGCTTTGAGCTATAGCCTTTATGATAACATTGATAATTTTTTGTTGACAAGAATGGAGGATTTTAAAGGAGTATTGGAAAAAGCAGTGAATGTTGAAGATATTGAAAATATAAAAGCCTTGCCAAACGAAATGATTTTCATTTATAGTGACAATGGTAGTTTATTACGATTTTATGGTTATCTTATAAAAATACCCGATATTCAGGGGAAAGTACAAAAAGCCAACTCTGGCGAAACATTTTTTTTCAATTTAACCACTGATTTCAATTGGAATACTAGATTTTATGTTTCAACCGCAAAACTAAAAGAAAATTCGAATGTTGTTATAATCATTGGAAGATTTACAAATGAAATAGAGAATGTTTTGGCTCGTTTGAAAATGATTTTGATATCGACTGGCGTTTTGGTGATGATTCTTGCGGGGATAGGGGGATTTTTTTATGCCGATAGTTCTCTTCGACCTGTTGAAAAAATTATAGATACGGCAAAAAATATCGAGGAAAATAATTTGAATGAAAGGATAAAAGTAAAGTCACAAGATGAGTTAGGAAGGCTAGCCTCCACATTGAATCAAATGATTTCTAGACTTGAAAAAGCCTTTGATCAACAGAAACAATTCACCGCAGATGTTTCTCATGATTTGAGAACGCCACTTTCTGTAATTCAAGCTGAAAGTAGTTTATCTTTGAAAAAAGACAGATCGGTAGAAGAGTATAAAAAATCTTTAGAGTCGATCTTAGAAGAAACTTCTTATATGTCAGAAATCATAGATAAATTGCTTTTTTTAGCTAGGAGTGATAACAAAACTCAATTTTACAATTTTACGAAAACTAATTTGAAATCTTTGTTGGAGGAAGTCATAAAAAAAGTAAGTCCTTTGTACCACAACAAAGGACTTACTTTGCAAGTTGAAAAATTGGAAGACTTAAATATCAGGGCAGATAAAGATAAATTAAAAGAAGCAATCATAAACATTTTAGATAATTCTTTAAAGTACACGGATAAAGGAAAAGTTACTATTTCTTGTATTAAAATTGGTAATTTTGCTAAAATATCAATAAAAGACACCGGTAGAGGTATTCCCCAAGAAGATTTACATAGTATATTCGATCGTTTCTATAGAGTAGATAAAGCAAGGACAAGCAGTGAAAAAAGTACTGGCTTGGGGCTTGCAATTGTTAAAGAGATCGTTAATGCTCATGATGGAAGAATAGAAGTGAAGAGTGAAGTTGGAAAAGGAACCGTGTTTTCTTTGTTTTTACCTGTTGAAAAATAAGGGCCAAAAGGCCCTTATTAGCTCCTTGCAAGATAAGTTGTGTGCAACAATTCATGAGATTTCTCGCTTAATGGTTCTTCTAGAAATTCTTCGTATAAAGTTTTGATAGCAGGGTTTTCATGAGATTTTCTTATTGGTAAGGATCTGTCAATTTCGTATATCGCCTGCATCCTTTTTAGAATTATTTCATTGTTTGTTGGGATAGGTTGACCACCTCCACCAATACATCCTCCTGGACATGCCATGAATTCAACAAAGTGATACTCTTTTTCACCGTTTTTGATCATTTCTAAAACCTTTCTAGCGTTCCCCAAACCATTCACGACAGCTACTTTTAAATTTATTCCGTTTATTTCTACCGTTGCTTCTTTTATTCCTTCAATACCTCTAACGGCTTCAAAGTCCAATTTTTCTAATTCTTCACCAGTTATTACCTCGTAAGCAGTCCTAAGTGCGGCTTCCATAACACCACCTGTTGCTCCAAAAATAGCGCCGGCACCAGAAGAGATGCCTAAGGGCTCATCGTAGTCCTCCGTTGGGACGTTCAACAAATCTATACCAGCTAGTTTAAACATTTTTGCCAATTCTCGGGTAGTTAATACATAATCGACATCACCCTTCATCTCGGGTCTAACCCGTTCGAATTTCTTAGCGGTGCATGGCATTATAGAAACTACAACCATATCTTCTTTTGAAATTCCTAATTTGTTTGCATAATATGTCTTAGCAATAGCCCCAAACATTTGTTGAGGAGATTTACATGACGAAAGATTATCAATAAAATCGGGATAATTATGTTCTAAGAATTTAACCCAACCAGGACTACAAGAAGTGAATAAAGGAAGTTTCCCATTATTTTTGAATCTTTCAAGGAATTCATTCGCTTCTTCCATTATCGTTAAGTCTGCGGAAAAGTTAGTATCGAATACTTTGTCAAATCCTAACAATCTTAATCCTGCCACCATTTGTCCTGTAGCGATTTTTCCAGGCTCCGCTTCAAATTCTTCTGCTATTGCAACTCTAACAGCAGGGGCCGTTTGAACGATTACAAATTTACTTTCGTCAGAGAGAGCATTCCAAACTTGATCCATTTGATAAACCTCATGTAATGCTCCTGTGGGGCATTCTAAGATACATTGCCCACAATTTGTACAATCTACGTTCCCCATGCCTTTGTCCATGAAAGTTGTGACGTATGTATCAGGCCCTCTGTTTGCAATCGTTAATATGTTAACCGACTGGACTTCTGAGCATTTTCTGACGCATCGGTTACAAACAATACATTTTTGAGGCTCTCTCACAATAGAATAACTGCTTCTATCTTCTGGAAGACCATTATATATCGGAGGGACTCTTATTTCAGTAACACCTATTTCTTCAGCAATCTCTTTTATCTCACAACTGCCCGATTTTGAGCATGTAAGGCAATTTAAGTTGCAGCTTATTCCGTGAGAAGCTATTATCAATTCCATGATAGTTTTTCTTGTTTTTCTTACTCTTTGAGAATGAGTAAAGATTTCCATACCATCGGTAATCTTTGTTACACAAGCTGGTTTTAAGGTTCTTTCACCCTTTATTTCAACTGAGCAAAGTCTACAACTTCCAAAAGGTTCAAGCTTTTCAGAATAACAAAGTGTTGGTATTTTTATGTGAGCATTCTTTGTGGCATCTAAAATACTAATTTCATGGTCAAATTCATATTCTCTGTTGTTTATCTTTACTTTCATACTTCCACCTTCTTTGTGTAAAATTTCTCAAACAGGGAGAGAATGAGGTTCAACGAAGATTCTCCAAATCCACAACGTGCTGCTGAGCTTACCGCATACTGTATATCAGAGATTATTTCTATTTCTTTTGAAGTTGGATATCCTCTTTTATATATATCCGAAACGATTTTGCTTATATTCTTGTTTCCTTCTCTACATGGGAAACACGTTCCACACGTTTCATCTCTAAAAAAGTCAGAGACATTTTTAACGATTTCTAAATAATTTCTTTGTGAAGAAACTACGATCATTCCACCAGATCCGATGTTACTCCCCATTTTTTGAAGATTTTCATAGGTGTAAGGTACATCTAATTCTTCTTCAGTTAATGCTTCGGTGGAAATTCCACCGGGTATAACAAAACCGATTTTTTCTCCTTTAACCCCTCCTGCCAATTCTTGTACGATATCTCTAACTGTTAACTTTCCAAATTCTACTTCGTAAACGCCTGGTTTGTTAACGTCACCACTGATAGAGACTAATTTTGTTCCTCTACTTTTTTCGGTTCCCATTTCTGAATAAGGGTTGTTATCATAGTTCATTATTTCTGCTGCTGCAGCTAATGTTTCAACGTTATTGACAACTGTCGGTTTACCATACAATCCCTCAAAAACTGGTAAGGGAGGTTTTATACGGGATTTTCCTCTGTCTCCTTCAATGGAATTGATTAAAGATGTTTCGTCTCCACATACGTAGGCCCCAGCACCTCTCACTAACTTCAAATCAAACGAGAAATCTGAGTTTAGAATATTTTCTCCCAATATATTTTTTTCATAAAGTTTTTCGATAGCTTTCTTAACGATTTTTATTGCTTCTACGTATTCACCTCTAATGTAGATGTAACCATATTTTGATCCAGTGGCATAACCGCTGATTATTATGCCTTCCAAAACTTTAAAGGGTAGATTTTCCAACAAAAATCTGTCTTTGAAAGTTCCTGGTTCTCCTTCATCCGCATTACATATGATAAACTTGGTGTCATCCTCAATTGAAAGCACCGTTTCCCATTTTATACCTGTAGGAAAACCGGCTCCCCCTCTTCCTCTTAAACCACTTTCTTTTATTTTGTTGATAACTTGTTGGGGTTCCATATTCAAAGCATTTTTTAAGCCTGGGAAATCGTACTCTTCCAAACTTTTACCCAAGTCCTTTTTTAGAAAGATTTTTTCCATATATTTAACCTCCTATTCCAGTGAATCGAGTATTTGAAGAGCCTTTGTAACCGTTAGATGGGTGTAATAAGTATCATTAACCATCATTACAGGTCCTTCATCGCAATGTCCTAAACATTCAACTACCTCTAATGTGAATTTTTTGTCTTTTGTGGTTTCATTTTCTCCAACTTTGAGATAATCTTTTAGGGCTTTAACTAGTGCTGCGGACTCGTTTAATCTACATGAGACACTGTCACAAACACGTACGATGTATTTCCCAGTTGGTTCAAGATGGAGCATAGAATAAAAACTGATCACTCCGTACAACTGAGCTTTGGGGATGTCTCTTTTTTGTGAGATTCTCAAGATATCCTCTTCAGAGATGAACCCGTATGTTTCTTGAATATCGTGAAGTTCTTCCAAAAGTTCTTTTTCATAATACTTTTCCATTCCTTCGCCTCCTTTTATTTTTGAGATTGGAAACTTCTAATTTTGAAATGCAAAAATTTTAATGGTATTTATTAATAGAATCTGAATTGTTAATATTTTCATTAAATTTGAGTAGTTTTTAACAAATTTATGCGAAAAAAGCACTAAAATAATACTATATACACTCTTAAAAAGCTTTCTTTAGCGCCCCTTTGCCCCGCAGCCCGCTCCTAAGGATAAAAGAGTCTTTGCCCTTCGTCCAAAATTATTTTTTGGTTCTTGATTTAGAAATTAAATATGCTCCAATTCCTATCAGCAATATACTTATTACGATTTTGATAAAATTTCTAAAGAAGAATGTAGAAGGAGTTATTATACTTACCAAAATAATTAGCCCAATTACGATAAATAGTAAAGCAAACAAACCTATGACGACTTTTCTGTCTTCGTCTTCTATATTATGTGAAATATGACTATGCTCGTTTTCGGGTGTTTCTTCAAATTGTTCAGAATTATTATTTCCTTGAGGTTGAGGGGGAATTATAAAAATTGCGATTATATACAAAATAACTCCGAATCCCCAAACTAAACTTAATACAATCCACAACAATCTTATGATGACTGGATCTATTTGGAAATATTCACCTAAGCCTCCACAAACACCAGCCAAAATCTTGTTTTCTCTGGAACGATAAAGTTTTCTCAATATTTTCCCCTCCAGTTATGAGTTATTATACTATGCTAGTTTTGTTTTTCAAAAGCCAATTAATAGCGTTTGTACCAAATCTGAGTTGAAGAGAGTCAATTATACCCAAATAATTAAAATTATTAATAAACTGCTCAAGAGTTATTAAAATCTTTTGCATATCAGAAAAAGTGATTTTTTCGCAATCAAAAGCATTTAATAATTCGTCCATATCGAGTATTTTGTATTTTAAGTTGTTATAAACTAGAAGATCTAATTCTTGATCTTGAAATTCAATATTTCCGCTGCTGACATTGTATTTACCAAAATCTATATAAACGAGATATTTAGACATTTCACCTTTCTCATCATGATAATAGGTTAGCATAACGTTGTCACTGGGGTATAGTATGCGTTTTATGAAATCAACGGAGTTATGAGAAGATAAAATCTTCCATTTTCTTTTTATTCCGTACAGATTATTTTCAAATACCTTTATTTCATCTACTTGAATTTTTTCATCAACGGCATGAGTTTTTATTGTTTCGATTTTGTTTTTTAAATCGAAATTGTAGTATTTTATAACTACCACCTCTAAAGTGTGGAAAGGGTTTAACTTAATTTGTGAATAAATAAACCACTCCTCAATTTTGGTTCAAACCAAGTGGATTTAGGCGGCATTATCTTGTTCATGTCAGCAACTTTTAGGAGTTGGTCTATTTGGGTAGGATACATAGAAAATCCAACTTTCCAATCTTTTGTGTCTACCCACTTTTCGATTTCTTTTACGCCTCTAATACCACCAAGGAAATATATTCTTGGATCGCTTCTAGGATCTTTTATAGAAAGTATGGGATCCAGTAGGTATTTTTGTAATATTTGTACATCAAGGTTTTCAACAGGATCTTCACTTTCTTTACCTTTAAATGTGAGTTTGTACCACTTTTTTTGAAGATACATACCAAAGAAGTGAGGGGAATCAGGAGAATAAGGTGAGAATGGGGCTTCTTCTACTTCAAAATAGGAACCGATCTTTTTCAAAAATTCTTCTTCTTTTAAACCGTTTAGATCTTTAACTATTCTATTGTATGGGAGTACCCTGAGTTCGTTGTGTGGAAAAATGACTGCCATAAAATAATTGTAGGGTTTATCCAAAGAGTAATTCGTGTCTTTTTCTTTCATTATTTTTTGAGCTCTGGAAGCTGCGGCAGCTCTATGGTGTCCATCTACAATGTAAAGATATTCGATACTGCTAAAAGCTTTTTCTATTCGTTCCTTTTCGGCTTCCTCTTGGATTTTCCAAAGTTCATGTTTCACATTGTTTTCATCGCAAAAGGAATAAAGAATCTCTTTGTTTTTTATGAGCTTGTCAATAATTGTTTTTAAATCTTCCTGGGCTTTGTGGGTTAAGAATACAGGTCCAGTTTGTGCATTTAGATTTAATATGTGATTTGTCCTATCGTCTTCTTTGTCTCTTCTTGTTAATTCATGTTTTTTTATAATCCCTTTATCGTACTCATCCACACTCACAACTGCAAAAAAACCTGTTTGAGAAACCCCTTTGCAGGTTTCACGATAAATATAAAAAGATGGATCGGGATCAGTGATTAATACTCCTTTTTTGATAAAAGATTTGAGATTTTCGTTGGCTTTTTTGTAAATAGCCTCTTTAGAATCTTCTTCAGCCTCTACTTCGGACCTTGTTACTCTCAAGAAAGAATTGGGATTTCTAGAGATTATTTCCTTAACTTCATCCTCCTCAAGCACGTCGTAGGGTGGGCAAGAGAAACACTGTTCTATCCCTTTATGTGGTCTTAAAGCTTTAAAAGGTTTTACTGTAGCCAACACTATCTCCTCCTGTTTTTAATTAATTGATGAAAATATTGTTCTTGAACTTCGAACATCTTTTTTGCATCTTCTTCAGAGCTTTCATGATCGTAGCCAACTATATGTAATAAGCCATGAATAAGTATATAATAGAATTCTTCTTCAAAGGAATTACCAAAATCAGGTGCTTGTTTTTCTATACTTTCAACAGATATAACAATATCTCCAAGGACAGGTTCATTTAAACCATATGAAAAGGATAAAACATCTGTCGGTGTACTTTTGCCTCTATATTTATTGTATTCGCTTATACTTTTATCATCGGTGATTAATATGTTTAGTTCAAAATTTCCTTCACCAACCTCGTTTAGGAGAAGTTCTTTGGCGATATCTTTGATTTTTTTAGTGTCTATCTCCCTTAAATCTTGTTGGTTTATAACGTTTATTTTCAAAAGCTTTCTCCCTCTAATCTCTAAGTTCTTTTGCCTCTACTTTGGGGTAGGATATCCTTTTATGGTTCATTTCCATTATTGTCCTAACAATACGGCCTTTTATTTTTTTAATTTCTTTAAGTGTTAATCCACAATCATCTAATTGTCCTTCAAAAAAAAGAGAATTGATCAAATTATCAAGCTTTTCATTAAGATCTACAGCGTTTAAATCTTGCATACTTCTTACCATGGCTTCGGTTACATCACATATCATCAGTATGGCAGCTTCCTTAAATTTAGGAATGGGTCCAGGGTATCTGAACATGTTTGTATCTTTTATTCCTGTTTGATTATAATATTCGCTGTAAAAGAATTGCTTAACCCTTGTACCATGATGCTGAGCTATCATATCTTCTATTAGTATGGGCAAACGGTGTTTTTTTGCCAATTCGATCCCATAGCTAACATGGTTGTTTAATATCAAAGAACTTAATTTGGCACTTATATCTGAATGAGGGTTTTTATTCTTTTGATTTTCTGTGAAAAACTGAGGTCTCCACACCTTCCCTATATCGTGGAAATAAGAGCCTACCCTAGCTAACACCGTATTTCCGTTGATAATTTCGGAGGAACTTTCGGCTAAGTTAGATATGATCATGCTGTGATAGTATGTCCCAGGTGCTTTCAAAGAAAGATTTTTTAGCAAAGGATTACTTAAATTACCCAGTTCCAATAAACCAATTTCTGAATATACTCTAGTTAAGTATTCAAAGAATGGTAAAATACCCATGGTTACCAACATGCTTAAAAAATTACTTTCAATTATTATTAGATAGTCTAAAGGAGTATAGTATAAGTTAATTACATAAGCAACGATAATTTGTGTTAAACTAGCCCAAAAAAATGGAAGTATTATCTCTATTCTTCTTTTGATTTTTCTGGAGGAAAGTGCGACAACCGCTGCCGGTAAAAATAAGAAAATCGTAAATTTCAAATCAAATCCGAATAAAATACCAAAGAAAGCAGAAAATATGAGGCCTGAAATTAAGCCAGTAGAGTAATCTATTAGTAAGGTTATTATCAAAGTACTCAATATTATAGATATTGCAAATATATTCACATATTTATAAACGAAAAGATTCAGTATTATATTGAAAAAGAGCGGCGTTAAAAAAGCCGCCCAGTAATTTTTAGGATGAAGTTGAAACATTTTGTTCCTAGATAAAAAAAATTCTGCGATAAATATCCAAAATACAAGAAAAACTAGGTTAAAACTTAATTGAAAATTCAATGAAATTCTGTTGAAAATGAGCCATTCAGTGAATAAGGCTAAAAATATAAAAAGAATCATCCTAATTATAAAACCCTTATTTTTAGAAAAAACTAGATTTGCTTTTTGAAAAAGACTTTTACTGGTTCTCTTATTATTTTCTGTACTTTTGTTCTTCATACAGCGGAAAACACTTCCTTATTTATACAGAGTTTTCATAATCTTCGTAGGCTTTTATAATCTCTTTTACTAAAGGATTTCTTACCACATCGTTATTTGAAAGTTCAATGAATTTTATCCCAGAAATGTTTCCATTCAAAACCTTTCTAACCGATAGTAACCCTGAATCTTTCTTTTTTTCTAAATCTATTTGGGTTACATCTCCAGTAATGACCGCTTTAGTGTTGAATCCTATCCTTGTTAAAAACATTTTCATTTGTTGATAAGTTGTATTTTGAGCTTCATCTAAAATAATATAAGAATTGTTTAATGTTCTACCTCTCATGTAAGCTAACGGTAGTATTTCTATGATACCTTTTTCTCTGTATGAAATCAGTTTGTCAGTATCCATAAAATCAAGCAATGCATCATACAAGGGCCTTAAATAAGGGTCAATCTTTTCATAAAAGCTACCAGGTAAAAAACCTAGTTTTTCTCCTGCTTCAACTGCAGGTCTAGTTAGTATTATCCTTTGAACTTTACCAGATCTTAAATAATCTACCGCCATAGCAACTGCAAGATATGTTTTGCCAGTTCCGGCTGGTCCTATACTAAAAACAATATCATTATTTTTTAAGTAGTCAATGTAATTTGCTTGGCCTTCAGTTTTTGCAAATATCTGAGTACCCACAATGCGGGTATTGATCACATCTTTCATCGATTTTTTCTTTTCTTCAGTCTTAGAAACATTCCCGTTGGTTTTATACCTAGAAACCACGTATTGGAATTCATCCCAATCGATTAAATGTCCTTCATCTAAAATTTCTAAAAGTTCTGTGAATATCTTTGATGTTTTATTGACCGAGTCATCGTCTTTTCCTTCGATGAAAATTTTTCTGTTTTTGTAATGTATATCTACGTTCATCTCTTTTTTTATGTATTTTGTCCGGCTATCATAAGCCCCAAAAATTTCAATCGGTTCCACATTGTCGGGTATAGAGATAGAATATCTCAGAATAGATTATCCCTCCTCTTTGATTTTTTTACAAAATAAGGTATACTTTTATCACTTAGATTATACCACAATTTAAGTAAAATAAGAATCATGGTAAAAACAACTGTTCAAAGGGGTTAAAAGCATGTGGTATCCGGGGCATATAGAAAAAACCAAATCTTTGATAAAAAAGCATTTAAAACTTGTCAACGCGGTAGTAGAAATTCTCGATTCAAGGGCTCCCTACGTCAGCAGGGCATATGAAGAAGACCAACTTTTTAGGAACAAAAAAAGAATAATTATTCTGAATAAAAAAGACCTTTGCGACATGAAAAAAACTAAGTTATGGGAAAAGTTTTATAAAGAGAAAGGTGAGGATGTTTTTTCACTAAGTCTCAACGAATTCAATGTGAAAGACTTTTTTTTAAACTACATTTATCCCATCGTCCCTCAAAAGTTCAATGAAAAAACTCTTATGATAGTTGGTATACCAAATGTTGGTAAGTCTACTTTCATAAACCGTTTAAAAGGCAAAAAGTCTGCAGCAGTCGGCAATAAACCTGGAATAACAAGGGGTTTACAGTGGATAACGGTATCCAAAGACTTAAAAATTCTTGATACACCAGGTGTACTATATCCAAAACTTTTCAGAAAAGATCTTGTGAACAAATTAATTCTAATTGGCTCTCTAAAAGCAGAAGATTCGGAAATGGACGAAGCACTCTTCTATCTTTTTGACTTTTTGAAACGAGAGTATACTACTATTTTGGATTCAGTTTTAGAAGAATGGGAACACTGTGAAAATGCAATTGAATTCATTGAAAAATTTTGTATGAAGAGAAATTTTCTAAAAAAAGGTGGGGTTCCAGATTACGAAAGGGGAAGAAATATCTTTCTAAAAGAAATATCCGATGGGAAATATGGGGGGATAACCTATGAGATTCCTTCTGATATTGATTGAAAAAACCGGTGAAAACACCGGTTTTTAGAATTTTTCTATAATTTTGACATAATCTCCGTTGTTGAGCAAAGCTGCATTAGCTTCGTCAATATCAACATGAAATTCTAATGCAAATTTTTCACTAACTCTTACCAAAACATCTTGAAAAACAAGCCTTCTTCCTTCTTTGTCACAATATACTGAAACTAAGTCTTTATCTTTAACGCCATAATGTTCAGCATCCTTTGGGAGCATATGTATGTGCCTTTTGGCAATAATTACACCTTTCTTTAATTCTATTTCACCGACAGGTCCTTTTATTGTAATCCCTGGTGTTCCCTCTATATCTCCTGAGTCTCTAACAGGAGGGTTTACTCCCAGTTTAAAAGAGTCGGTTCTAGAGATTTCGACTTGTGACTCCTTTCTCACCGGCCCTAATATTCTCACTTTTTGGAAAGCTCCCTTTGGTCCTATCAAATCTACACATTCTTCAGATGCGTATTGACCGGGTTGCCCCAATGGTCTTAAAGGAGTTAGTTCATAACCTTTACCAAACAACTTTTCCAGATCCTCTTGTGATAAATGTACATGTCTATTTGATACTCCAACAACGATTCCAGGTTCTTTCAATTGCAAGTGTTAACACCTCCATAAATGATGAAATCCTACTCTCTTTAGAAGTTCGAAAACTCTATAGGCAGCGTCCCTTCGCCCCGCTCCCCACCGCACAATTAGCCCTTATGAAATCTTCTTATTTCATTGATTTTCTTACCACATATCTAAACTCTTTAGGTTTTGAAATTTCTACTATTAAAGGGCCTCTTTTTACAGAAAGCCATCCCGCTCCGGGAAGGGCTATATCATTTCCCTTATCAATCTGTACAATTTCTCTTTCAAACTCTATTTGGTTAAAATCAAAATTTTCATCATAAGGCGGAAATAAAACTTTTCTATTATGAAGTAAATCATTAATTCTTTCTTCTTTTGCCCTATGAGCCGATATTTCTTCTGGAAGAAATACCGTGATTATAGGGGGTAAATTGTTAACCCCATTCTTTAAAACTTTTAACCAGAACAATCCACTTATAAAAAGAACATTTTTTTCTTTCACGGTGAAAGTTTTATTCCTAATCTTTTTAGAAGGAATCATCTTAACCTGAGTATAAATATCAAAAAAATCGCATAACCTGTCTTGGGTGAAAATGCCCGGTGTATCGAACAATTGTAAGTTTGTGTTAGGTAATTTTGCTTTTAAAACCTTTAAAGTAGTTCCGGAATATGCACTTACAGTTATTTCTCCCCCCGCAAGTCTGTTTAAAAAAGATGATTTACCTACATTGGTTACACCTACTACTAAAACCTTTTCTTTCTCTGTTTGTAAAAGCAGTTTTTTTGTTTTTTCGATTCCCATACCTGTTTTAACGCTGACCATTCTTACATGATCATCTTGTATATTTAAACCCATTTCTTTTATTCTCAAAAGTAACCACTTTTTTAAATTTTCGTATGGTGTTCTTTTTGGTAGAAGATCTATTTTATTAACTATTAGAAAAATATTTTTCCTTTTTAATTTTTCAGCAATCTCTTTTCTAAATGTGCCGTCGAAATCTATTACATCGACTACCCACAAAACTGTTTTGAAATCCTTCAAAATCGTGTCAATTTCATGGGAAAAATTGGAATTTATTGTCACAGGCAACAAATAATTATAATGCTTTAACTTAAAGCATCTTTGACAGACTACAGATTCATTATTTTCTACTTTTTCTTTTAGCACACTTTCAGGTATATACCCTGGTTTTTTAGGGTTTTCTGTTTGTATCTCTACACCACAGCCTTCACATTTCATAAGAATTATCGACTCCATTAGAAGAACTTTTTAAGTGGGATGAAATTCGCAATTATTTTCCCATAAAATAGTTTCTAACATTTGAACCTATGTTAAAAAAACCCCAATACTCACTTATTTTTGAGTATTGGGGCAAAAGGTTTTTGTGACTCAATCAACCTCTTTTTTCATAGTTTCGGGTAGAAAGATAAAATTCAGTATCCCTGTCAACATGAAAAGGATTGCAATTCCTATCAATCCAATATTTATGTTGCCTCTTTCAAGAAAATATGAAGTATAAAAAGGTGCTATGAAACCGGAGAACCTAGTTAACGCACCTGATACACCATTAGCCGTTCCTCTCATAGGAGTTGGATAAAGTTCGGGAGTATAAGCATATGTCAACCCCCACTCACCCATGAAAAAAATGGAAACCACTAAACTAAAAATCAACACTAATATATTTGAAGAAACGTTGGCAAATATAACAAAAGAAATTGCCGTTCCTAAAGCAAACAATAAAACACTTTTCCTTCTTCCAATCTTCTCAATAAGATACGCAGCCAATAAATATCCAGGCAACTGTGCTAAAAACATGTAAAACGTGTACCAATCTGTTAAAACAACATCCACGCCCTTTTGGGCTAAAATCCCTTTTACCCAAACAAAAATACCATAATATCCAAAACTCATAGTGAACCATAAGAGAAGAATATTCAGACTTCTAACTAAATACCCTTTTTTAAAAAGGGCATTAATCGTAACTTTTTCTTTCTTAGGTAAAGTAATTTTTTCTTGAATGTTGTAATTAAAAAGTTTTTCAAACTCCTCTTTTTTCTCTCTTATTAACAAGTACTTTGGAGATTCAGGGACGGTAAATAAAAGCAAAAAGGGAATAAATCCAGCCCCCAGAAATATGTAATCCAATCTCCAAGTAAAATTCCTGGCAATAAACATATGGATAATAGCGATGAATATGCTTCCAATTGCCCAGCTACTCTCTAAATAAACTAGGTATTTGCCTCTGATTGAAACATTCAAAAATTCTGTTAAATAAGCGTTTAAAACAGGCATTGAGCCCCCAAAACCAATACCAGATAAAATCCTAAAAATAATGAAAAGAGTTGGAGAACCTATAAAACCACTAAGAATACTGAAAAAACTTCCCATAAACAACAGAAACATTGCAGACTTCTTTCTACCAAAGTAATCTGAGATGATTCCAGCGCTTAAAGTGCCTATAAACATCCCTACAAAAGTGGAACTAGCAATCGTTGAAGCAAAAATGTTGGATAAGTTCCACTCTTGTATAAGCAGAGGAAGAGTAAAAGAGGTTATCATAACATAAGCAGCTACAACAGCCCATCCTAAAGAAGTAATAAGTAGTAAATAATTTCTTTGAGATTGGGAAACTACTTTTTCTATTAAAGAATCAAAAGTCATAACGAATCCTCCTACTATGTTTTGTGTGTACTGCCTTTAAAAACTTTAAAACTTATCTGTATATACAGTATATATTAGAACATATTATATCATCCCCAAATTTACTTGTCAACCAAAAAAATTTGTGATATAATAAATTTGTTGATTGGGGGATCGTCTAATGGCAGGACAGCGGACTCTGACTCCGTTAGTGGAGGTTCGAATCCTCCTCCCCCAGCCAATACGATAAAGGATCCTTCAAAGGGGTCCTTTTTTAGATTCTTAAAATATTGCGCAAAAATTATAAAAGGAGTGATTAGTTTGAGTATGAAAGATACTTTACAACAAGCGATGGACTGGATGAAGGAGTTTTCTAAGACGAATCCAGAACAAATGAAGAGCTTCCAAAAAATGATGAATGCAATCGAAAAAGAAGAAGGTGCTGCTCTTGATAAAAAAACAAAAGCGATAATAGCTGTTGCGCTTTCTATAGCAAATGGCTGTGAATGGTGTATTGCTTATAATGTGAAATCTGCGTTAGAGGCAAGTGCCACGGAAGAAGAAATATTGGAAGCCGCATGGGTTGCAGTTCTGATGGGAGGAAGCCCAGCTTTAATGCATGCGGGTTTAGTTTTGGAAGCACTAAAGGACCTAAAATAATATTGAATCTTTTCAAAGGGGAGAAAACTCCCCTTTTTTGTTATAATATTAAAAAAGAAGAATAGAGGGTAAAATTAGACGGACAGAGGGGTAAATGAAGAAATATTCATTATCCTTTATTGTGAGGAGCGGAGGTCTAAGGGGTCGCAGGTCCCTTCCTTAGAAGGGTGGGGAGCGGGGGAAGGGCGCTATATATAATGTTTTAGAGATTCTAAAGGCAATAAACAATGAAATTAAAAGGGGGGAACCTCAAATGTACGATGTTGTTGTTATTGGATCAGGTCCAGGCGGTTATGTTGCGGCAATAAGGTTATCGCAATTAGGGAAAAAGGTTGCTGTTATTGAGAAAGAAAATCTTGGTGGAACTTGTACCAACAAAGGTTGTATTCCAACAAAAGCAATGTTAACCTCTTCACACCTTTACGAAGAGATTTTAAAAAAATCAAACAAATTAGGCATAAAGGTGGGTGAGGTGACATATGAAATAAACGAAATAATGAAACATATGAAAAAAGTTGTTCTACAATCCAAAAAAGGTATAGAATTTCTATTTAAGAAAAATCATATCGATTTAATACAAGGTACCGCTGAAATAAGCGATAAAAATCATATTAAAGTTGGTGATAAAACCATAGAAACGCAAAACATTATTTTAGCCCACGGTTCTGAACCAGTCATTTTTTCACCTTTTGATAAAATTGAAGGAATTTGGACAAGTGATGATGTATTTGCGATGGATCATATGCCAGAATCGATTTTGATAGTTGGTGGAGGGGTAATCGGTGTAGAATTTGCTACATTTTTTTCAAGTTTAGGTAAAAAAGTTTATGTAGTTGAACTACTTGAACATATACTCCCCAATGATGATAAAGATGTTGCAGAAGAGGCAAAAAAATCTTTGGTTAAAAAAGGCGTGGAAGTCTTTGAAAAACATAAGGTTGTAGATATTCAAAAGGATGAAGATTCATACGTATCAAAAATTGATTTCAACGGTGAAATAAAAGAGATAAAGAGCTCAAAGATTTTACTAGCTGTGGGAAGAAGACCGGTTATAACTCAAGATGTTAAAAATTTAGGTGTAGAGATAGAAAAAGGTGTTAAAACAGATTCCAAAATGAGAACAAACGTTGAAAATGTATATGCAATAGGAGATATAAGGGCCCATATTATGTTGGCTCATGTGGCTATGAACGAAGGTATAGTAGCCGCACATAATATTGCAGGAGAATCTAAAGAAATGGATTACAGTGCTGTGCCAAACATCATTTTCTCTAACCCAGAAATAGCAACTGTTGGGTTAAAAGAAGAAGAAGTTGACTCTGAAAAAGTTATCATTTCAAAATTTCCTGTATCTGCTAACGGAAGAGCGAGAACTATGGAAGAGAGAGATGGTTTTGTAAAGATAATCGCGGATAAAGAGACTAAAAGAGTATTAGGTGTAGCTATTGTCTCTCCAAACGCTACGGATATGATTATGGAAGGAGTTTTGGCTGTTAAGTATGGGATGAGTGTAGAGCAACTTACGGATAGTATACATCCTCATCCAACCTTAACGGAAAGTATCCTTGGTGCAGAAGAAAGCGTGGAAGGATTAGCTATACATATTTAGAATTTTCGAAAAAGATGTTGTTCAAAGAAAAAAGAAGGGACTTTGAAGAAGTATACAAAAGAGTTGCATTGTCTTAAATATAACTATTTTTAATGTTTGCGGCTTTGCATAATCAAAGTTGTGAGGAGCTTTCAAGCTAAAGGAAGTAAAAAAATCCCACCAATTCGGTGGGATTTTAATCATTTTTATATGGGCTTGTTGTTTAGAATTTTTTCGATTTCTTCCATTACACTGTCAGTAAGTTTTTCTTTTATCTGGGAAGCTTTTACATTTTCTTTTACCTGTTCTGGCCTACTTGCACCTGTTATTACAGTACTAACGTTAGGGTTTTTCAATATCCAGGCAAGAGCAAGTTGAGCCATTGTTGCGTCTAAATCGTTAGCTATTTTTGTTAATTTTCTGACCTTTTCGATATTTTCTTGCGACAAAAGTCCACCTTTTTCAAACTCTTCTCGTAAGTTTTTAAATTTTGCAAGTCTGCTGTCTCGGGGGATTCCATCGTTGTATTTTCCGGTTAATACCCCACTGGCCAACGGACTCCATGTGGTTAACCCTAATCCATATTTTTCATAAAGAGGTTTAAATTCTTTTTCAACTTTGTTTCTAACTAACATATTGTATTGAGGTTGTTCCATTGTGGGCGGAATAAGATTTCTTTTATCTGCTACTAGATAAGCTTCTTCCAATTGCTCCGCACTCCATTCTGAGGTTCCCCAATAAAGAGCTAAACCATTTCTTATTATATAATCCATTGCAAATACTGTTTCTTCAATGGGGGTGGTAGGATCTGGTCTATGGCAAAATATAAGGTCAACATAATCAACTTGTAACCTTTTTAGAGAGTTCCAAGTTCCTTCTAAAAGATGCTTCCTTGATACCCCTCTATCATTTGGGCCTTTTCCACCCCAAAATATTTTTGTCGAAATTACAAGGTCTTCTCTTCTATACTCTTTTAGCGCCATTCCCATTAGAGATTCAGAAAGCCCGTTAGCGTAGGCTTCTGCGTTGTCAAAAAAGTTAACGCCGTTTTCATAAGCGGTACGCAAACACGATTTAACCCCTTCTGTATCTAGTTGGTTTCCAAAAGTTAACCAAGATCCGAATGAAATCTCACTTACTTTTATACCCGCCTTACCTAAATTGTTATATTGCATAATCTGCCTCCTCTTTCTTTAAGTGTACCAAATACCATTATACCATATATTATCTTTAATTTTTCGTTTTCGCATTCGAACTTATTAAAAAGAATAAATATTTCTAGCAACTTTTTATTTGCTTTTGTTTGCTGTTTTGTATTATAATTATTCTCAAGATAATTAAAAATAAGGGGGAAAAAATTTCATGTCATTCAAAAGCATCAGAGGAAGGATAACTTTAATTATCGTTGTAATTTTTGTTTTATTTGGGGCAGCAATCTCTTTCAATATTTTTTCTCTGGTAAGGTCCAACGATGGTTTGGGTAGTTATAGGGATTTATCTGTGGTAACGAATCAAATCTCTGAAATAGAAAACGACTTTTTTGAAGCTGCTTTAGCCTTCAAAGATTATGTGATTAACTACGGTGAGCAAACAAAAGAAACTTTTACTCAAAATATCAACGCGGTTCAAAGTTTCTTTACAGGTGAAACTACCGATTCAACACTTGTACAAAACATAATCACAAAGATAGAGGACTATGAAAATAATTTTAATCAAATTGTTCAATTGAACGAAGAAAAGAATAGACTCGCAAGTCAGGATTTTAAAGATATATCAAATGAATTACGCCAACTTATTACCGATTTTAAAACCTTAGCCCAAGAAAATAACGTTTCAACCCTCGTTTTTTATGCGGATAGTTCAATGAATATATTGGATAATATAGATAATTTAGCTTCCATGTATTTTTCATCCAAATCTCTTGGTGATAAAAACAATGTTTTAAACGCTTTTAATGAATTGGATTCTCAACTTTTGATTATGCAATATGGTCTAACCTCAGACGAATTAACTGAAATGTTCAACAAGACGAAAGATATGGCTGAACAATACAGAAACATCTTCAACCAAATAGTCACAGTGATAGAATCCCAAGAGCCCATAATCGAGCAGATGGAACAAGCAAGGGTAGAGATATTGAAATTATTAGAAGAACAAAGAATGGAATTAGAGGTTCAAGAGGACACATTAGGTCCATCTCTCATAGAAGAAAACAACAGGGCAATAATGTTGACAATTATCTTAACCATAGTCGCCTTTGTAGTATCGATAATAATGGTTATCTATCTAATAAGAAGTATAACGAAACCACTGTTAGAGTTCAAAAACAAGATAAACCAATTCAAAGAAGGAGACCTAACGGTAAACTTTGAAAGTAAAAGCAAAGACGAAATAGGTCAGATGGCTAATGCTCTATCGGAAATGAGTAAAGAACTGAGAAGATCCGTGGGATCAATAAAACAGGCATCGGACAAAGTAGAAAAGGCATCAGAAAGTCTAACGCGCTCATCACAAGAAAGCAGGAAGAACTCAGAAGAACTCAAAAACCAGATGGACAAGATACAAACAAGTACAGAAGAAACGGCAGGAAACGTAGAAGAAGTAACCTCAGGGGTAGACGAAGTAGCAAGGGCGGCACAAGGAGTATCCCAAGACGCACAAAGGCTAAGTGAAGAAGCAGATGAAACAAGTAAAGCTGCAGAAGAAGGAAGCAAAACGATAGAAAGTATAAGTCAAGCTGTGAAAGAAGCGGTAGAAAGGACAAAAGAAAGTCAAAAAGAAGTAGAAACACTCGCAAGCAATGCCAAGAACGTACAAAGTATAGTAGAAACGATAAACTCGATAACGGAACAAACGAACCTGCTGGCACTAAACGCAGCGATAGAAGCTGCAAGGGCAGGAGAAGCAGGAAGAGGATTTGCAGTAGTAGCGGATGAGATAAGGAAGTTAGCAGAAGAATCAAGAAATGCAACGGATGAAATATCCCAGATACTAACCAACATAACGCAAGGAACGAACAAAGTAAACGAATCGACGAACAAGGTAGTAGGAACGATAGGAGAAATAAACGAAAAGATGGTAAATGTACAACAAAGTTTCAACAGGATAAAAGAAAGGATAGAAAGGATGGACCAAGGGATAGAAAACATGACTGCAAGTGCAGAAGAACAAAGTGCAAGTGCGCAAGAGATGAGCACAGCGATGGACAGGGTAGCGAAAGCGGTAACACAGATAAGTGAACAACTAGAAAGATCAAGAAGTGTAATAGACGAACAAGTAAACCAAGCTGTAGGAATAAACGAAGAAGCAAAAGAGTTGAGTGAATTAGCCACAGAGTTAAAAGGGTTGGTTGAAAGTTTTAAAATATAAAATTTTGCTGAGTTGTGCAAAAAGATTTTTGCTGCTTTATGCAAAAGTGTTCTTTATAAGGCCTTAGAAATAATTTCCATATTCTCATTTGCACAGCTTTTGATGTTTTATGCAAAAAGCTTTTTGCTGATTTGTGCAAAATGGTTTTTCATGGTGCTTGTGAAACAATTTCCATATTCTCATTTGTGAAACAAATGATGTGTTGCTTTAGAAGTAACATTCTAATTCTCATTTGCGTAGCAAATGCGTTCGGGGATCTTAAGGGGTTTACCTTTTGCTGGGTTGTGCAAAAAGATTTTTGCTGCTTTATGCAAAAGTGTTCTTTATAATGCTTTAGAAACAATTCCCATATTCTCATTTGCGAAGCAAATGATGTTACGCGAATTTGGGGATCTTAAGGGGTTTACCCCTTAATGCTAACAAATAAAACAAAAAGGTGAGAAAGTTGAATATATTAGATTTTAAAGAAGAAGTAAAGAAAAAAATTAAAGAATTAGAAAAACAACTAAGTGATCCGGATATTACTAACGATATTGAAAAATTAAAAAAATTAGGACAGGAGCATTCCAAACTCTCAGAATTACATAAGCTGTTTGAGAGTTACGAACAGGATTTAGAAGATATAAAAGCGTTAAAAGAAATGTATGAAAACAAGGATGTCTCTGAAGAAGAATATCAGTCAATGCTCCAAGAGATAGAGAAAAAGGAAGAAGAAACAAGAAAAAAAATTATAGAAGGTTTAGTTTCTCAAGATGAGTATGATGAGAGAAATATCATTATGGAGATAAGAGCTGGTACCGGTGGTGATGAAGCGAGCCTTTTCGCTTCAGAGTTAATGAGAATGTATCTACGGTATGCCGAAAGAAAAAATTGGAAATATGAAGTTCTTGATCTAAACGAAAACGAACTTGGTGGAATTAAAACCGCCATATTAAAAATAAAGGGTCAAGGTGCTTACAGAAGATTGAAATACGAAAGTGGTGTGCATAGGGTACAAAGGGTACCTCAAACAGAATCTTCTGGAAGGATACACACTTCGACGGCCACCGTTGCGGTGTTACCGGAAGCAACGGATATAGATGTTCAGATAAATGAGAATGATCTCAGAATAGATACCTATAGGGCAAGTGGGGCAGGTGGTCAGTACGTTAACAAAACGGATTCTGCCGTTAGAATAACCCATCTCCCCACTGGAATCGTTGTAACTTGTCAAAATGAAAGATCCCAGCATCAAAATAAAGAAAAAGCTTTAAATATACTAAGGGCAAAACTTTTTGAGATAAAGTTAGAGGAGCAGCAATCTCAGCTTATACAAGAGAGAAAATCACAAATAGGGACCGCACAGCGAAGCGAAAAAATAAGGACATACAATTTCCCACAAAATAGGGTTACAGATCATAGAATTCAATATACCACTCATAGAATAAGCGAAATACTTGATGGAGATTTAGATGAAATAATAGATAAGATACTAGAAAAAGATCTTAAAGAAAAACTTGAAAGCATAACAATTTAAAATTAACTTATTGTTAGAGGTGATCTAATGGTTAAAATAACTTATCCAGATAATTCTGTTCAAGAATTTAAAGATGGAATTACCCCTGCAGAAATTGCTAAAGGTATATCCGAAGGGTTATACAGAAATGCTATAGCAGCTGAAATTAACGGCGAATTAAAAGATTTGAATACCCCCATAATGCAGGATTCAACTATTAAGTTAATAACTTTGGATGATGAAATAGCTCCAAAAATATACCGACATACGATGGCTCATATAATGGCACAGGCGGTAGTTCGAATTTTTGGGAAGGACAGAGTCAAACTAGCTATAGGGCCGGTTATTGAAAATGGTTTTTATTACGATTTTGATATTGAAGGGTACAACCTTTCAGAAGAAGATTTTCCAAAGATAGAAGAGGAAATGAAAAAGATCGTAAAAGAAGATATAAAAATTATTAGAAAAGAAGTAAATAAAAAAGAGGCTATAGAATTATTCAAGGATCAACCTTACAAACTGGAATTAATTGAGGAACTAGAAGAAGACACTATTTCAGTTTATTTTCAAGGGGATTTCTATGATATGTGTAGAGGGCCCCATCTTCCTTCGACCGGGTATGTTAAATATTTTAAGCTTCTTTCCGTATCCGGGGCTTATTGGCGGGGAGATGAAAAGAACAAGATGCTTCAAAGGATATATGCCACAGCTTTTCCCAAAAAGAAACAACTTGAAGATTACTTAAATATGTTGGAAGAGGCAAAAAAAAGAGATCACAGAAAATTAGGTCCAAAATTGAATTTATTCATGTTACAATCTGAAATGGCTCCCGGTATGCCTTTTTTCCTACCGAATGGTAAAATAGTTTTAAATGAATTGATGGCTTACTCCCGCCAAGTTCATAAAAAATATGGATACGAAGAGGTAGATACGCCTCAAATCATGAATATTAAATTATGGCATCAATCTGGACACTGGGATCATTACAAAGAGAACATGTTTTTCACAGAGAAAGAAGATTTGCCTATGGCGGTCAAACCGATGAATTGTCCGGGGCATATACTGATATATAAGAATAACTTTGTCAGTTACAAAGACTTACCAATAAGAATGTTTGAATTTGGTAAAGTCCATCGTTACGAAAGAAGCGGGGTTTTGCATGGTCTTTTTAGAGTCAGAGCTTTCACCCAAGATGACGCACATATATTCTGCATGCAGTCACAAATCGAGGAAGAAATAATAAAAGTTATACAACTAACAAACGAAATATATTCATCATTTGGTTTTGAATACGAAGCCATCTTAAGTACTATGCCCGAAGATCATATGGGAGATATTGAAAGTTGGGAAAGGGCTACCGATGCTTTAAAAAAGGCATTAGAAAAGACTAATATGAAATATAGAATAGATGAAGGTGAAGGGGCTTTTTATGGTCCTAAAATAGACTTTAACGTTACAGATTCCCTTGGAAGAAAATGGCAATGTACCACGATTCAGCTTGATTTTCAGATGCCCGAAAGGTTTGATATGGTATACGCAGATGAAAACGATGAACAAAAAAGACCGGTTATGATTCATAGAGCGATATTTGGATCTTTAGAAAGGTTCTTTGGTATTTTAATAGAAAACTTTGCTGGAGAGTTTCCAACTTGGCTTTCTCCTGTTCAGGTTTCGATTCTTCCGGTATCCGAAAAATTCAATGAAGAAGCAAAGAAATTCTCTCGTATTTTAGAACAAGAAGGTATTAGGGTTTATGTAAATGATTCTGATGCCACAGTTGGATATAAGATAAGAAATGAACAGATTAGAAAAGTGCCGTATATGATAGTTTTTGGAGAAAAGGAAGTGGATTCAGATACTATTAATATAAGAACTCGAAAAGGCAATACCATAGAAAATGTTTCAAAAGAGCGTTTCATTGAAGAGATTAAAAAAGAAATAAAGAACAGAAATTTGGACTTAACTTTTTAAATTAATAATACTGGCTCATAAAGGGCGCCCAAAAGGGCGCCTTTAATATTTTATTTTTTTATTTGTTCTACAAGAATTGTACCAAAAAAATCATTTTGATTTTTTTGGAAGATGATTAAATCTGCTAACTGAATCCTCCTACCCCTTATTTTAGCAGGTAGAGTATTTATTTAGAATTTCCTCGAAGTAATTAGACTAAATGGTTTTTAAGCACTATTGATAAAGGCTTATCTTCCAAAGAACTTACTTTGAGTATAGAAAAGCCAATGATGTTTCCTTCTTCATCTACTTTTTCCATTACAGCATCGTTTTCTGTTTCCCTAAAATAACCAGCTTTCTTTTCAAAAATTATTTCCAAATAATCTCCTTCCTTGTCATACCAAATTTTTATTTCTTTTCCCATAATATTTCACCTCTTTTAATTGTATCTGTGAAGTAAGCAGTGATAACAAACAAATCGTAAGATAAGTTTTTAACTACTACACATAAATATTTCGCCTCAACTGGTGTATGATGATAAAATTTATAGAATAATTCCACACTTTCGTCTGTTTTTGACCTGATAATTATATATGGATCTAAAAGAGTGTGTCGTATTTTATGAATTTGACCACGCATTTCAGGATGATTGCTTTATATATGTTCTTGTCTTTCCTCGGTTAATCGGATTTGTCGATTATGAATGTCTCTGAATATTCTCATTTGTACAACCTATTTGCTTTTAACTTTTTAATATTCTTTACCTCCATAAAATACATGATCTATTTTTTTTATTTGTTCTACAAGAATTGTACCACAAAAAAATCATTTTGATTTTTTTGGTTTTTGGTGTAAAATTAAATTGATACCGTTAACGTTAACATTAAAAGAGGTGATAAAAATAAGTCGAGGTAGTTTTGTAACCATAAAAGATATCGCCGAAAAAGCGGGGGTTTCCGTAAACACGGTCTCAAGAGCTTTAAACGATAAACCAGATATAAACCCTCAGACAAAAGAAAAGATCGAAAAAATTGCCCAAGAATTAGGCTATGTTAAAAACATATACGCTACTATGCTCAAATCTAACGTAACTCATACAATTGGAGTAATCATGCCGGATAGTTCTAACCCTTTCTTCTCTGAAGTATTCAAAGGTATTGATAAAGCAGCGCGGGAGAATAATTATCAAATAATAATTATGAACTCCGAAGGTTTATACGAAAATGAAGAAAAATTTTTAAAAACTCTCTTAGAAAGGAGAGTTGACGGTATTCTCCTTTTTCCAATGCAAAAAAGTTATGAAGATATTCAAGAACTAATTAAAGAGCATTTCCCTATAGTACTTGTAGGTAGAGAAATAGACGGTTGGAATGTGGATGAGATATTCAGTGATGAAGTAAAAGGAGGATATCTTGCAACCAAATATCTCATTGAAAAAGGGTGTAAAAAGATAAAAATGATCACCGATCAACTATATAACTCTGCTTCATATGGAAGGTTACAAGGCTATAAAAAGGCTTTAAAAGAGAAAGGGTTAGCATTTTCAGAAAATGATATTAAGATATGTGAGGGGATACACGAAGGATACCACGTTAAAGCAGGGTACGATAAAACGATTGAAATGATCAGAAAAAAAGAAGAATTCGATGGAATATTTTGTTACAACGATCTAATAGCTTACGGCGCGATTAAAGCTCTGAAAGAAAATAATCTGAAAATCCCACAAGATGTTTCAGTAGTAGGTTACGACGATATAGCCTTTTCAAGGTTAATTGAGCCAGAGTTGACAACGGTAAAAGTTAAAAAGTTTGAAATGGGATACGAAGCATTTCAAATGCTGTATAAAAGAATAAAAAGTAAGAAAAGAGACCACTCATCAACAAGGAAAGTATTAGATATAGAGCTCATAGTAAGGAAATCTTAAACAAAGAAGGAGAGAAATTGTATGGCAGAATTACGTTGGAATCCTTTATTAAAAACATACACCATGGTTGCTGACAACAGACAAAATAGGCCCCATTTACCAGAGGATTGGTGCCCCTTTTGTCCAGGACCGGGTAAAAAAGTGCCCCCAAACTATGACGTTTATGCATACGACAACGATTTTCCCGCTTTAAAACCAGAGCCAGATGAACCAAATATACAAGGAACTGATTTGTACAAAGTTGAAAAAAATTACGGAAAATGCGAAGTAATTTTGTATTCTCCTGATCACAATATTACTCTTCCACAATTACCCGTAGAACATATATTTAAGTTGGTAAACTTATGGATTGAAAGGTTTGAAGAACTCTCAAAAGATAAAAGAATAAAATACATCTTTCCGTTTGAAAACAGAGGAAAAGAAGTAGGAGTAACTATGTTCCATCCACACGGTCAATTATATGCTTATTCATGGATTCCATTAAAGTTAAAAGTCGAACTCGACAACTGTAAAGAATATTACGAAGAAAAAGAAAAATGCCTTATCTGTGAAATGAACAAAGAAGAAAAGGAGTTTCAAAAAAGAATTCTTTTTGAGAATGATTCATTTCTCGTTTATCTTCCCTTTTTTACAGACTACCCCTATGGTGCTTTCATCGTCAGCAAATCCCACAAAGGCAACTTATCAGAATTCGATGAAAAAGAAAAATGGGATCTGGCTGAGGCGTTAAAATTGTTAACTGGTGGTTTTGATCTGTTGTTTGACAAACCTTTCCCATATATGATGAATATCCATCAAACTCCTGTTAATTCAGAGGAATACGCAGATTCTCACAAATACTATCATTTTCATATTGAGTTTTATCCTCCACTAAGAGACAAGGATAAAATAAAATGGTACGCATCAAGCGAGATGGGGGCGTGGGCCGCTGCAAATACCATGGCGGTAGAAGAAACTGCTATTACTTTAAGAAATGCAATAGAAAAATTCAAAAAAATACAATAGAGAGGTCAACAAAATGGATTTACTAAATACTTTTCAAAAAATCTACGGAGAAAGTGAAAAGCCAGTACATAGATTCTTCTCACCTGGAAGAATAAATCTGATAGGCGAACATATAGACTACAATGGGGGATATGTATTACCGGTAGCTATAAACCTTGGGATAAACGGCTTAATGAATTTGAGGAACGATAATTTTATCTACCTGAAATCTATGGACTTTCCCAACGAGGTAAAAGTAGATCTAAATGCAGGAGCAGACTATAGAAAAGAAGACGGTTGGGGGAACTATGCAAAAGGAGTTATAAAGTTTCTATTAGAAGATGGATTCCCCTTGAAGGGATGTAATATACTGATTAAAGGAGAACTTCCAAATGGAGCGGGTCTTTCATCTTCTGCAGCTTTGGAAGTACTAATTGGATTCATGCTTTTATCTCAAAATCAAATTCCTGAAGAAATTGATAGAACATACCTTGCACTTTTAGGACAAAGAGTTGAAAATAAATTTATTGGTGTGAACTCTGGAATAATGGATCAATTTGTGATAGCAAACGCCAAGAAAGATCAAGCCTTATTACTTGATACACAAAACCTAACTTATGAATACATACCTTGCTATTTAAACGGGTATTCTCTGATTATTATGAACACAAACAAAAGAAGAGAGCTTGCTTCGTCTCAATACAACCAAAGAAGAAAAGAATGTGAAAATGCTTTAGAAAAAATAAACCAATCGAAGGAAACAAAAGCTGATAATTTGTGCCAATGTAGTGTGAAAGATCTCAAATATCTTGATAATGAAATAGAATTAAAAAGAGCAAGGCACGTGATAACAGAAAATCAAAGGGTTATCCAAGCTTCTAAATTATTAAAAAACAACGATATTGAAGGTTTTGGAGCGCTTTTAATTCAATCCCACAATTCATTGAAAAATGATTATGAAGTGACAGGTTTTGAACTAGATACAATTGTTGATGAAGCTTTGAAAATCAAAGGCTGTGTAGGAGCCAGAATGACTGGAGCAGGTTTTGGTGGATGTGCCATTGCTTTGGTAGAAAAAAGTCAGGCAAAAGCTTTCAAGGAGCAAGTTTTCAAGAATTATTATGAAAAAACAAAAATAGAACCATCCCTATACGAAACAACTATCGAAGATGGAGTAAAAATTCTCAAAAATTGAGAAAATTCGAGCTAAATGGGAATAATCTCTTTTAATTGCCTTTAAACTTACCTAATTGACCATAACGAGATTTTGCAAAGATTGTAAACTCTGTTATAATTATTTTGGTATCGTTCACGGTATCGATATCTATACTAAATAGATGGAGGTGTGGAAGAATGAAAAAAAGATTTATTGTAATTTTATTGTTTGTTAGTTTGATCTTCTCAACATTAAGTTTTTCGAAGCCCATCGAAATCACGTTTTGGACTCTTTTTAGTGGTGGAGAAGGTCACATAATGACGAATCTAGTTAATCAGTTCAACAAAGAACAAAACGAAATTTTTGTGAATCAGCAACCTTTAGATTGGGGAGAATATTACAACAAGTTGCTTGCGTCCATGGTGGGTGGAAATCCCCCAGATCTAGCGATTATGCATCTCTCTAAGATGCCTGATTATGTTGGAAGAGGAACGTTAGTGGCAATTGATAAGTATATATCTGAAGGAATAAAAAGAGACTACCTAGAAAACATAAGAGCTGCAGCTACTTTTAATAATCAATTATATGCTCTTCCTTTGGATACGCACCCCTTGGTTATGTACTACAATAAAAATGTATTACAAGAAGCAGGGTTAATTTCTGAAAATGGGGAACCATTACTTCCGAAAACTTTTGAAGAATTATACAATTTTTCTAAGATAATTAAAGAAGAAACAGGAAAATATGGGATGATCATAGAAGATCTAAATGGCCTAGGTGAAAGATTATGGTTGACTGTTTACAGAAACCTAGGAGGACAAATTGAAGACGAAAATGGAAATTTCATAATAGAAAAGGACATAGCCGAGAAAACATATGGAGAAATACTAAAGTTTTATGAAAAAGATTTGACTACTTTTGTAGATTATGAAACTGCTAGAGCAATTTTTATTAGTGATCAAGCAGGTTTTACTTTTGATGGAGTATGGTCTATGGCTGCATTTGAAGATATGGATGTCTTAGATAAAGTTGGTGTCATGCCTGTTCCAGTTTTTTCGACCACCGAAAAGGCTTACGTATGGGGAGATTCTCATACTCTAATTGTACCAAAAGGATCAAAAATTAACGAGGAAAAGGTCAAAGCAGCTGTAAAATTTGCAGAATGGTTAGTTAATCATTCTTATGAATGGGCAGTAGCAGGTCACATTCCTGTTATTAAGAGTGTGAGAGAATCAGAAGAATTCTTGAGCTTGCCTTTGAGACAAGATTATATGTTGGCTGCTGAGCAAGCCTTCATTCCACAGATTAAAGGTTGGGCTGAAGTTCAAGATAAATTGGTTGAACTTTGCCAAGGTGTAGTTTTGGGGTCAGTAACACCAGAAAAAGCAGCAGAAGAACTAATAAGGACTGTTAAAGAGGTTATTAAATGATTTTATAGTTTTATTTAAAAAAGCATTCCACTGTTTCAGTGGAATGCTGTGTTTTATAATATTTATCTAAAAAATATACGCTAATTTGTTATTTTTCAAGAAGTTAACCTTTAATTTTAATCTGAGAAGGTGAGTCTTTGTGAAGAAAAATTCTATTAAGGGATATTTATTCTTTCTACCGTTTGGTGTGTTATATGGTTTGTTTTTAATATACCCTCTTATAAATGGTTTCAGAATGAGTTTTTTTGATTGGGATTTATTTGGAGAGCCACAATTTATTGGTTTACAGAATTTTTCGAAAATGTTTAATGATCCAACTTTTTGGTCAAGTTTATGGCACACGATTTACTTTGTAATATTGACTGTGCCAATTTTAGTTATTTTAGGATTTTTAATGGCTCTGTTGTTAAATTCCAAAATATATATGAAAAGACTTTTTCGTATGTTATTCTTTTTTCCATATGTCTTATCTATTACAATAGTATGTAGCATTTGGGCTTTTTTGTATCAACCACATTTCGGAATTATAGATAAAATATTTGAAATAATAGGTATTAATTACACAGGTTGGTTACTAGATCCTAAAACTGCTATGCCAGCTATTGCTTTGACTACGATATGGTGGACGTTAGGTTTTAATGTAATTCTTTATTTAGCCGGATTACAGGAAATTTCAGATTCAGTATATGAAGCGGCTACGATAGACGGTGCAAATTCATTTCAGAAAACCATTTTTATAACTATCCCTTTGTTGAAAAGGACACACGCATTAGTTTTAGTGCTACAAACGATAGCATCATTACAAATTTTTGGTCAAGTATATATAATGACTGGGGGAGGACCTCAAGGAAGTACTAGAGTGTTAATACAATATATATATGATCAAGGTTTTAGATACTTTAGAATGGGATATGCGCAAGCTATGGCTTTGTTTTTCTTTGCAATAATGTTTGTAATAGCCTTTATCCAAATTAGATTAACACTGCGGACAGGAGGTGAATAAGATTGAAGAGGTCAAAACTTTTAACTATTATAGCGGTTATAATTTTTGTTATATATATATTTCCGATATTATGGATGTTCCTTTCGGCCTTTAAAACAGATTTGGAAATAATAACTCAAAAATTTTTCCCTTCTCATTTAAATTTAGAAAATTATTCATATATATTGGAACAATCAGGTATATTGAGATGGTTATTTAATAGTGCCTTCATTTCATTAACTTCTACCCTAGGGGCATTAGTTGTTACTGTGTTTGCATCGTTTTCTTTAGGTAGATTAAAGTTTAAAGGAAATACCGTTTTATTTTATATTACGTTAGCAGGGGTTATGATCCCTTTACAGGCAATAATGATTCCTCGATATTTACTTTTAAGAGATTTAAACTTATTAAATACTTATTGGGGTTTAATTATACCCTATATGGTTAATCCTATGTTTGTATTAATAGTCTCACAGTTTTTCAAGGGAATCCCTAAAGAATTTGAAGAAGCGGCGAGGATCGATGGAGCAAACGATTTTTTTATTCTTTTTAGAATAATGGTTCCATTAGCAAGACCTTCTTTAATTGCAATTGCAGTGTTTAGTTTTGTTTCTTCTTGGAATGACTTTTTATGGCCTCTAATAGTGATGTCAGACTCTTCAATGTATACTCTACCAATTGGTTTGGCAACATTTTATGGGTCTTACAGTATGAAATATGGGGTGACGATGGCTGGAAATGTTATAGCAGCTTTACCAATATTTATATTTTTCCTAATTTTTCAGGAACAGTTAATACAAGGATTAACAGCAGGTGGCTTAAAGGAATAATAAAGAATAAATGAAATAAAAAATGCTTCAACAACTGTTAAAATCATCGACTATTGGGAGATGATATCAAGTGGATAAAAAGTTAATTTCATTTTTGTTTGTATCATTTACTTTATTAAATTCAATAATTGTATTATCAAATTCAGACAAAATGTATAAAAATCCTTTGGATGTTTTTATTGCAGATCCTTTTGTTTTAAAGGTAGAAAACACATATTACCTTTATGGAACTTCTGCAGCCAATGTAGGCTTCAAGGTTTGGAAATCTGAAGATTTAGTCAATTGGGAAGAAGAAGGATTTGCGTTGACGAAATTTCAAGAAGAAAATCAATGGGCTCAAGGTGATTTTTGGGCCCCTGAAGTAATTTCCTATAGGAATAGATTTTATATGGTATATAGTGCACGAGATAAAAATGGTAAATTACAAATTGGATTGGCAGCAAGTGATTCTCCCTTAGGCCCCTTTTTAACAATAAAGGCTCCCCTAATTAATGATGGATATTCAAACATCGATGGGCATATTTTTATAGATTCCGACGGAAGCCCATATTTGTTTTGGGTTAGAGACTGCTCTGAAAATATTATAGATGGTATACATGTAAGTCAAATTTATGTTCAAGAAATGTCCGAAAATCTTTTAGAATTCAAAGGAGAACCTGTTTTAGCATTAGAACCATCTCAACAGTGGGAGGGTTTAGACCAGAATTGGCAATGGAATGAAGGACCCTTCGTAATAAAAAATAATGAGATATATTATTTGCTTTATTCTGCTAATTATTTTGGTTCACCTGATTATGCAATTGGTTATGCAGTTTCAAAAAGTCCTTTTGGTCCCTGGGAAAAAAGCAAAGATAATCCTGTTTTGACAAAAGATTTATCAATAGGTGTTTCAGGTCCTGGACATTGTTCTGTTACTACATCTCCAAGTGATCTTGAATTGTTTATAGTTTATCATACTCATGCTTTCTCTCAATCACCAGGTGGAATTAGAGTACTAAATATTGATAGAATATATTTTGAGAAAAAAGGTGCCTTAATTGTAAAAGGTCCTACTAGAACACCTCAACCTTTTCCTGAATAATTTTTGATTTATTTATAACACTATTTTTAACTATTTAAAATAAAAAATTTCATTTAAAGGAAGGAGAAAAGATATGGATAAAATTGCAAGATGTGAATATCCTCGTCCAAATTTTAAAAGAGATCAATGGTTATGTTTAAATGGAACGTGGGAGTTTGAATTTGATGATCAAAATAAGGGTGAAGGGGAAAAATGGTTTCAAAATCATAATTTTACAAAGAAAATAGAAGTTCCCTTTTGTTATCAAAGTAAATTAAGTGGAATAGATGATAAAAATCATCACGATTATCTTTGGTATAAAAGAATTTTTTCTTTACCAAAAACATGGAAAAATAAAAAAATAAAGTTAAACTTTGGAGCTGTCGATTATATTGCTAAGGTATGGATTAATGGGAAGTTTGTAGGCAATCATATAGGTGGGAATACTCCATTTAGTTTTGACATTACTAATGAGTTAAAATGGGATGATGAAGAGAAAATCGTAGTTAAGGTAGAAGATAGAACTTGTGATCCATCACAGGCCAGAGGGAAGCAAAGCTGGACAGGTAAACCTTTTGCTTGTTGGTATACTAACACTACTGGAATCTGGCAAACTGTTTGGTTAGAACCTGTTAATAATGAGCATATAGAAAAAATTAGATTGACACCAAATATTGATAAAGCAAAGGTTTTAATAGAAGCTATTTTATCTCCTGAGGCTATAGGTAATACATTATATATCGATATTAAATTTGAAGACTCAAAGATATTGGAAAGCAGTATTTTCTGTCAAGATCGTATAATACAGATAGAATTAAACGTGCTTTCGAAGGATTTTGAATGGGGTATGAAATTGTGGAGTCCAGAAGAACCTAATTTATATGAGATATTTTTTAAATTAATCGACAATAAGGGAGAAATGAAAGACTTAGTGATGAGTTACTTTGGTATGAGAAAAGTTTCAACCAAGGGCGGTAAATTCTTATTGAACAATCGACCATTTTATCAAAAATTAGTTTTAGATCAAGGATATTTTCCTGAGTCTTTATTAACTCCTCCGAGTGAGGAAGCTATAATAAATGACATAAAATTGACTAAAAATTTTGGATATAATGGTGTAAGGAAGCATCAAAAAGTTGAAGACCCTTTATATCTCTATTGGTGTGATAAATTAGGTTTATTAGTTTGGGGAGAAATGGCCTCTTTTTATCAATTTAATTCGGAATCATGCAATCAATATTTAAGAGAATGGCAAGAAATTATAGACAGGGATTATAACCATCCTTCAATAGTTGTATGGACACCCTTTAATGAATCTTGGGGGGTACCAAACATTTTAACAGATAAAAAGCAACAGAAATTTACGAAAAGTGTTGTAAATCTAATAAAATCTTTAGATCAAACTCGCTTAGTTGTGTCTAATGACGGTTGGGAACATACCGAAACAGATCTGTGTACAATTCATGATTACCGTCAAGAGAGTACAGAATTTTTAAAAGTATATTCAGATAAAAATGAAGTTGTTAAAGGATGCCCAGCTGGAAAATTCATTTTTTCCGAAGGATATAACTATTCTGATCAACCTGTTCTCATTACCGAATATGGGGGAACAGCTTTTTTAAAAGATGAAGGATGGGGATATGGTAACAAAGTTTCTTCTGAGGAAGAATTTTTAAAAAGATTTTCTCAATTAACTCAAGCAATAAAATCCATAGATTATATTGTAGGATATTGTTATACCCAATTAACTGATGTAGAACAGGAGATGAATGGACTTTTAACTTATGATAGAAGGTTTAAAATAGATCCCAATAAAATCAAGGCAGTAAATGATGAATAAGTTTTTTTATTTGTAAAAGGGCGCTTAGCGCCCTTCTTCTTAAAGTTGAAACTTTAGATGGGGAAATAACTGTTCCAGGTTACGGGGTTAAGATTTTGAAGAGGTAAAAAATAAAACTTTTTAAGACGGGGGAAACCCCGTTTGTTTTTTAAAATAATTCAATAGTTTATCTTAGCAACTAACAAATACATGTCATAACAAAAAAGCAATGTCAATAAATTTTTTGAAGTTAATATAATGTGTGAATATGATAAAATTAAAGGTATAGAAAGCTAAAATTATTGGGGGAAGCAAAAAGTTGAATTCTGCAAAAAAACGAAATCAAAAAAATAACATGTTAATTATATTTGGTGTAACGTTGATGGTCGTCATGGGTGTATCTAGTATTTCTCCTGTTTTTCCTTTGATAAAGGAAGAATTCAATGTAACAGAACAACAGGTAGGCTTGTTAATTACTTTTTTTAACTTGCCTGCCATATTTTTAACTCCATTATTTGGTGTTTTAGCTGATAGATATGGAAGAAAAAAATTTATGGTTCCTCTCCTATTTTTATTCGCTATATCTGGGGTATTAAGTGGTTTCACAACAAAATTCAGCATTTTATTGTTATTACGTGCTTTAAATGGAGCTGGAGCATCTGTTTTAGGTGCATTGAATGTAACCCTTATGGGGGACTTATTTGAAGAAAGAGAAAGATTAAAAGTTATAGGTTACAATGAAACCGTTGCAAATATTGGATTAGCTATCTATCCACTTATTGGTGGAATGTTGGCTATTTTTGGTTGGCAGTTTCCCTTTTTTCTGTCCATTTTAGCTGTACCCGTTGGAATAGCTACCTTATTTCTTCTTGAAGATTCCCATCAAAATAATGGTGAGAACTTGAAAGATTATTTTATAGATCTGTTTAAAGTTTTAAAAGATTTCAGAATAATTCTCATATATATTGCTGGGTTTTCCACTTTCTTTTTGCTCAGTGGTGCATATTCTTCCTATCTACCTTTTTTATCAGAATATAAGTTTGGTTTTCCCCCTTGGATAACAGGTATATTAATGTTTTTTATGTCTTTCACAGCTGCATTTGCTTCTTCACAGTTGGTGAAATTAAGCGATAGATACACAGTAAAATGGTTGTTAGCATTTTCTTATATGTTTTATGCGGTCTCCCTTTTTTTATTGATGGTTGTTAGAAATTTTGTAGGTTTGATGGTAGCTGTTATTATTTTTGGTATGGGGCATGGCATAAATGTACCGAGTTTGCACATTTTGACTACTGAAATAACTTCAAGAAAAAATAGAGGAGCGGTGATTTCCTTAAGGGAGGTCTTCTTTAAATTATCCGGAACTTTGGCGCCATTGATGATGGGATTTCTTTATACTTTAAACGGGATTGATGCTGTTTATCTTTCATCTGCTATTTATTCTTTGGGTATTTTTGTTCTTTTATTTTTTTCTTTCAGAAAAATATTTTGAGTATGCAACGATAAGATTTTGGTTTTAAAAGGGTCTCCATTTGAATGTGAAAAGGAGGTAATTAAATGCCTATAACTTTTGATCAAGAAACGAAGAGATGGTTTTTGGAAACAGAAAATATGGGTTACGTTTTTGGATTAGATGATCAAGGGAAAATCAAAAATTTGTACTGGGGAGCGAAATTACCAAGGTTTCGAGACTACCCCCAAGTTAAAGATCTACCCGTCATGGACAGATACACGTGGAATGATGAATTTTCAGTAAGAGGAGAAAAAAACAATGTAGAGCATTGTTTGAAAGTTGAGTATTACGATGGTGTCAGGGATGTTGTGTTGAATTACAAAAGTTTTGAAGTGAATGGGAATGATCTAGTAATAAAGCTAAGCGATGATCATTATAGTTTGAATGTAAATCTTTTCTACAAGTTGATAGAAGAGTACGATATTATAGAAAGATGGATAGAGATTGAAAACAATTCTAATCAAGAAATAAATGTAGAAGATATGAAATCGGCGTCGTTGTATGTTGAAAATGATGAAAAAGCAAAATTAAATTATCTTGCAGGTATGTGGGGGAGTGAGTTTCACTTAAGGAAGGAAGACATAAACGAGGGAAGCAAAGTTTTGGAGAGTAAGGTTGGGAAAACAAGCGCCTACCTGAATCCTTTTTTTGCTATCGATTACTCTGCTGATGAAGATCATGGAAAGGTATACTTCGGTGAATTAGCTTGGAGTGGTAATTGGAAGATAGTAGTGCAAAAACGTATATACGAAAGAATAGCTATAATTGGAGGAATAAATGACTGGGATTTTAGTTATATACTAGAACCCTCAGAAAAGATTAATACTCCGAAATTTGTGTTTGGTTTTTCAGACGAGGGTTTTACAAAGGCGAGCCAGAATATACATCATTACCAGCTCGACTACGTCTTGCCAAAAGATAAAGCACACAAATTAAGAAAGGTTATATACAATTCTTGGGAAGCCACGACGTTTAACGTGAACGAAGAAAATCAAAAAATATTGGCTGAAAAGGCTGCAAAAATTGGTGTGGAACTTTTTGTTATAGACGATGGATGGTTTGGGGAAAGAAACGATGATCACGCTGGGTTAGGTGATTGGTATGTGAACAAAGAAAAATTCCCAAAAGGTTTGCAACCTTTGATAAGCTATGTTAAATCTTTAGGGATGGATTTTGGCATATGGGTTGAACCAGAGATGGTTAATCCTGACAGCGAATTGTATAGGGAACACCCTGACTGGGTTATTAGTTTTCCAAATAGGCCAAAATCACTTCAACGAAATCAATTGATGCTTAATTTGGCAAGAGAAGATGTGAAAGAGTTCATCATAGATTTTATGGATAATCTTTTAACACAAAACGATATAGATTTCGTCAAATGGGATATGAACAGGCATGTTTTTGAGTCGGGATGGATGCAAGTGAAACCACGAAAACAAAGAGAAATATGGGTTAAATACGTGTGGAACTTATACGATATTTGGAAATATTTAAGGGAAAAACATCCACACGTTACTTTTGAAAACTGCTCCAGCGGTGGGGGAAGAGTGGATATAGGCTTAATGCAATATGCGGATCAAGTATGGACAAGCGACAACACGGACCCATTTGATAGGTTAGAGATCCAAGAGGGTTTTTCATATGCATATGCACCAAAAGTAATGATGGGATGGGTAACTGACTGGGGAGGAAAAGATACTTATCCTTTAACATACAGATTTCATTCATCAATGATGGGATCTTTAGGAATCGGTGCGGATTTAAATAAATTCTCTGAACAAGATTTCGATTTGGCAAGGTATCAGGTTCAGTTGTATAAAGAGATAAGAGAGATAGTACAAGAAGGTTATCAATTCAGGCTTTCTTCCGTTAAAAATGATAGATATTTTGCGTTGGAATATTTGAATAAAAGCAAAGATGAAGGTGTTTTGATATATTTAAGAAATCCCAGAAGGTTTGGTTTATTCGATAGGGTGAATGTCAAGCTAAAAGGTTTGGAAAACGATGCTGTATACACTGTTTATGAAGGGCTACAGGGTGAAGAAAAAGAGATAGTTAAATTATCAGGACTGGCCTTGAAAGAAAGAGGGATTTTAGTTGAGGATTCTTCTAAAGATTTTTTTGAAAGTGGAAAAGTAACTCATTTTTATAGTCGGATATTGAGGTTTAGAAGGAGTAATTAATAATTCTCTAAAATATTATTTAGAATAAAACAAAAAAGATGGGGCTATTGAATAAATTACCCCATCTTTTCATTTAGATAAAACATTTGTGGTGGCGGCGAAGAGATTCGAACTCTTGACACTACGGGTATGAACCGTATGCTCTAGCCAACTGAGCTACGCCGCCATATAACAAATGGTAGCGGGGGTAGGATTTGAACCTACGACCTTCGGGTTATGAGCCCGACGAGCTACCAGACTGCTCCACCCCGCACCAAGTAATGTAGTATGAATATTTAAAGGGTGCCGAGAGTCGGACTCGAACCGACACGGGTATCTCTACCCAGCGGATTTTAAGTCCGCAGCGTCTACCAATTCCGCCATCTCGGCATTAATTCCAAAAATAAGTCTATCATAAAAAGGAAAGTTTGTCAATACCTCATCGACCATTTTTATTTATATATCCGATTTTTTATAAATTTTAAAAAAATTATATTATAATTGATTAAGCATTAAAAAATTAAAGGAGTTGATTTAAGGGTGACAATTAAAGGATATAGAAAATTGTTTTTATTGATCTTTTGTTTATCGCTTTCTTTAACGATTTTTTCTTCTTCTGTTTATACACCACCTAAAGATCTTTATCAAGTAGAAACAGAGAATTATAGGTTTGTTTTTGAGAAGGATCTTTATTATTTTTATGAAGAGATCGCTGATACAGCAGAAGAATTGTATACAAAGTACACTTATTTTTATGGTTCAAATCCTGGTAAAATAACGGTTTATATTTTAGATGATGTTGATTTTACAAACTCTTTTGCCTCCACAGGTACCAATGTAATAAGGCTTTACGTTAATCCTCCAGAAGATTTTTTGGCTGTGGGAGGGAACGTAGAAGATTGGAGTAAGTTCGTTTTTTCGCATGAGTTGAATCACATTTTTTATGGGAGTGATGTTAGAGATCCTTTTGTGTCTTGGATTCCTAGTAAATTGATTAAAAACACGCTGAACATGGTTCATCAGCCGAGCTATTTGCATGAAGGTATTTCTATTTACATGGAAAGTAAAGAGTTCGGAGGAAGATTTGAAGACGATCTTTTTAATATGTATCTTAGATCTGAGATCTTGAGTAACCACTTTCCGAGATATTATTTGGGTTCAGGTTCTTCAATCGATATATGGAGTCCAGCAGGTTTTAACTATATGTATGGAACAATTTTGGTGAAAGAAATAGTGGATAATTACGGAGAAGGTGCTTTAAGACAGATAATAAGAGCCTTAAATACCAACGTTTTTATGAATTTGGATGAAGCGTTTTATTGGGTAACGGGGAATAGTTGGAATAGATTTTTGATCGATATTAAGCAAAAGTATCTTAAGGAATACGATCAATTAAAAGAAAAAGGCTACAAATTATCTTGGTTAAAAATCGATGATACTTATCAAGATACAGGGAATCTTAGAACTGATGGGAGTTTTCTTTACGGATATTTGGTAATGTCCGATAAACCAAAGGGTATATACAGAGATGAGGAGTTAATAAAAAAGGGAGTAAGTTCATTCGATGTAAATTCAAGAGGGGATCTCTTGTACTTAGTGACTACCTACAACATGGGCTATTACACAAATAAGTTGTATTATGATTGTGACTGTCCAAACGGGGAAAGGTTCATAGATGAGAGAGTTAAAGCTTTTGGTTTTGTAGGAGACGATAAGATAGTTTATTCAAAATTAGATAAAGGCTTGACAGCTTTGTATTTGTACGATTTAAGGACTAACGAGACTAAAAAGTTAATAGATTATGGTAAGTATGTTTTTAACGATATTGTAGGAAAAGAAGATATAATTTATTTTTCTGCTAATTATAAGAACCAAACGGATATCTTTTCATATGATCTATCATCAGAAAAGATTTATCAAGTTACCAATGATGAAGTTAAAGAGCTCGGGTTATTTATCGATAATGATTTTATTTATTATTCAGCTAATTACGAAGATGGGATATACAATGTTTATAGGTTAAACACAACCAACAAAAAAGTTGAACGCCTCACAAATTATTTAAGTGGTGCTTTTGAACCAGTAGTTTTGAACGATAAGTTGTACCACTTAGTTTACGATCATGAGGGATACCATTTGAGTTATTTAGATTTAGAAAGTGCGGTTAAAGAAAGTTTTGTTTTACAAAGTCCAGTTGCACAAGTTAATTTTGAAAGTTATGAAATCTATTATCCTGAAGACGTTGAAGTAAAAAAATACACATTTGAAAAGCCTTATATATTGCCGTTTCCAATTTTAGCCGTTGATATGGATGATAATATTTTATACGGAGCCGGAGCATTTTTTATCAGCGAGGCTATGAACTATATAGGGTTTGTAGATGCATTTACAGATGGGAGCAAAGTTTATGGGGATTTATCCTTGACCTTTGATTATTATACGACTAACAGTATAACTCTGAGTTTGACAGAAGAAGATATTTTAACGAGTTTTTATATTTCCAATAGTTATCTTTGGTATTTAGGAAATAGGGTAAACACATTTGTGGGAGGTGGGGGTTCATTTAAAAACACAACTTTTGATTCATATGTCTTAGATTCTATTTTCCAAATAAGCCCTTACACTGTTAACAATTACAATATTTATGAGATGGGTATAGGAGTTACGTATGATTCAAGTTCTGGTATAAACGCATATTTAGATAAACCATTTGTTGTGTTTGATACAAAGGTTGATCCTTACCTTGGGTATGCGGGTGGATCTATATACGCAGGAAGTAAGGTCGAAAAAGTATTATGGAGACCATATCTATCCTTTGAAGCTGGAAAGTATAGATTCGATGGAATAAAAGCAGGGGGAGATGTCAAGTATGATTTTGGACAAGAAGAATTTGATTATTCTGTTTACATTCAGTTCGATCTGAGTATCTTTTATTGGTTGAATGTACCGTTGCAGATAAACAGTGATATGTTCAAACCAAAATAAATAAGTTAATTACTTTTTACTTTTCCAAAACTTTCGTAGCATTTCTCTATTTACGATGAACATAACGGTTGTGAATAGCCAAGTAAAACCTAAGGACATAGACATCGTCAAACTAAATTCTTTTAAAAGCTCTCCCCTAGAAAATTGAAAGCTCAAGAAAGAGAGTGTTGTGGTAGAAAGTGAAAATGTTATGGATTTTAATATATTCCAAAAGTTTGTTTTGTTAGTACTGAACGTATGAAATATATGGAGAAATCCATCTATACCTATACCAAAGATTAACGGAAAAGTTAGAACGGTTACGAAAGTAGCCCTTATACCTAATAAATATGACACACCAAAAGTAGCTAATACAGAAATTATCAGACTAAGCATAGCTTCAGATGGTTGAAGCACATTTTTTCTAACAATTGCAGTTATACCCCATATGGAGATGAAAGATAGGAATAATGGTATATAAAATCTTTGTCTAATCATCTCCATTATTTTATATGTTGCTTTTGGTAAACCCAAAATGTTTTCACCTTTTTCCCCAAGTTCGTCAAAGAAAATTTTTATTCCGTTGTTACTCCAAAGACTGAACTTTGGAGTGACTTCCAGAATAAGATATTTTTGACCATTCTTCTCTATTAAAAAGTTGCCTCTGAGGTCCTCAGGGAAAATATCCATGATATTCAAAGTAAAATGGTAGAGATCGGAAGAGCGTGCGGCAGCATCTATCAGTTTCAGACTGTCAGAATATAGATTATTCTTTTTTAAAACGGATATTATTATTGGATTATTTATAACTTGAGATAAACCTTCTAACTGTGTTTTTATCTTAGAAAATTCTCCAAGATTTTCTTGAATTATGTCTGGTAAGCTGTTGACAGATTCCACAACACCCGTGTTCAATAATTCTTTTTTAACAGTTTCAATATCTTCGTCAACTCTCATTAGATATTGCAATGTATCAAAGGAAATATTTCCAAAGTGATCCAAAATTTGTTCTCCGACCTTAACGGATTCTGAATTGGAAGAGATTAGCCCTGGAGGGGTATACGAAAAATTAGTGTAATTAATTAGACCCACAACGCTGAAGATCGAAACTGTTGGAACAACTACAATAAAAATCATTTTTGAGTTTTTTGAAATATAGTGAGGGAATTTTTTAAAGGCATTGTCTATTTTGGCCGTAAAAGGGGAAATTTTTATGTTTACTTTTAAAGCGTAAATTAATGTTGGAACAAAAAAAATCATTATAAAGAAAAAAACCAATAAACCCATTGAGCTAACGATTGCTAACTCGTTAAAAGCGGGTAATCCCATGAAAAAAAGCGTTAAGAAAACGATGATAGTAGTTATCATTCCAAGGAAGAGAGGAAAAAGAATTCCTTTATAAGTAGAAGCCAATGCAGTAGTGAAGTTATCATCCTCATCAATTTCTTTTGAAAATCTGGTCATCACATGTATTCCGTAAGCTATTCCTAAACCTAAAGTTATTGCCATGACAAAAGAAGTTACTATATTCAATTCTCCGAAAGTTAACGTAATGAGTCCCATCGTTAAAAGTGTAGATATTATTAAACCTAAAAGTACTATTATAGAAGAAGTAAAATTACCAAATGCGAAAGCGAATAAAATAGTTATAAATATTATGGATAAGGTTGTTGTTAGTGTAAAATCTTCCATAACCGTACGATTAGATTCGTATCCCGTGATGTAGGAATTAGTCAAACCAGTTTTTATATTGAAAGTCTTTTCAATCTCTGTCAAAATTGAATTCACTTTTGGAATTATGTAGTTTACGTAATCTAAATCGGAGGAAGGTTTGTTGAAAGTAAGTCCCATTATCATAACTTTTCCATCAGGTGATAAAGTGTAGTAGGAACTTATTAAATCAGTATTTTCATCAGTTTGGAGAATATTTTCTAAATCGTAAATATCTTCCAAAAAGGTATCCGCTTTTTCAAATAACTCGAAATTATAAGTAAAATTTCTACTTAATAAACTGCCAAAACTTTGTAAATTATCATACATAGTGTAAATTAAATCCGTTTGGCTTAAGTTTATGATGCCGTATGAAAAAAGGAAAGAAAGATCTGTTTGCACAAAACTTAAAAAGGTAGGTTCTTTTTGCATGTAATCATGAAAAGTTGAGGCAATTTGTGAAGGCTGGACATTATCGTTGAGAAAAAATGCAGCAACCATAATATCAGATCCTTCAAGAAATGCTTGCTCTTCTAGAAGTTCAACAACAACTTCCGAGTCTTGAGGAAGTATTTTCAACAAGTCTGAGTTTACCTTCAATCTAGTGGAAATAAAACCAAAGATAATAGTAAACACTAAAACTACCGCTATTATGTAATAAGCATTTTGGGTGATAAAATTAGCAAGTCCTAAAAAGAAGTCTTTTTTTTCTCTCACAGCAACCACCATACTAGAAAAATGTCAAAAGCAAAACCTATAATTAAAGAATAGTAATTCTTCTTTTTTAAATCTATATAAAATCTTAGAAGAATTACCCACAAAACGGAGAAATAAAGAAAAGGTTTTCCTAATAGGCCAAATATAACAGGGGAAACGGAAGAAATGTATGCATATAGTAAATTAGAATCAGAACAAAAAAGCATTCTTATGCCCGAACTTAAGTAAGAAAAAAGCAGAATAAAAATAAGTAATTTAATTTTTGAAACGTCGAAACGTCCCACTTCAAATATTTGTATGTTTCTCAAAAATACCGGAGAGAAAAGGTAAAATAGGCTTATTAGGAATGGTATAAAAAAAGATTTTTTTGTAACGTTGAAAATATTTTTTGGATTTATAAGGGAATTGAAAAAGTCTAAAAAAATATTTGACATTTTTTCATCCTTCGAAGACAAGAACTGAAACATTCGGTTCAATATCTATATTTTCCTGCCTAAAAACATCCAATAAAGGTGTCACCGCAGGGTTATTAAGTAAATCCTCATCGACGATAACTCCACCATATTCGTTCAAAGAATTTAAAAGATCTCTATTGAAAGAATACGATCTATAATCCTGTTGTGTGAATAAATTATACCTGGATTTCATTATATTTATCGTGTTTTCATCAAAATTTTCTAGATTCAAAACATATATCTTTGGAGTTAATTCTAAGTATAAATTGTCAGTTATGAGTTGATAGTAGGCTAAGGTTAAACCATATAGTTCGTAATCATTTTTTGATTCTTTATATCTGACACCTGTAGAGATAATCAAACTTCTGAAATCGTCGTAAGCGTTTTTTGTAACAGGTTTAATAGTTAGTTTGTTGTTTCTAAAATCAAAATTTAAAGTTCCTACAAAAACTCCATCATCCATTATATTACGAGTTATAATGGAAAGATTGTTCACATCATTTAATTGATCATTCAAAAAAGAAATATCATAATTGACATTTTTTACTGTAAATTTGGGAGATTTTTCTATATTGTAATTGGTACTTTCCAGTCTGCCCATCGAGAAATATAACCCGATGGACAAAGAGAAGAATATTAAAAAAATAGATATAACCCATCCATAAAAACGCAACTTAGTTACCTCCTGTTAAAAAGTCCAAGGCAGTCTTCAGTTGCAGATCTTCTTCAATATTTAGTACAGGTTTTTCTGTAGTTGTATAGAAAGCCTGAGTTGCTTCTTCTTCAGATATTTCTGTCATTGAGATGACTTCCCTTTCTGGATTACTTACCTCTATATCAGGTTTTATTCCCTTTAAATGAATATCTGACCCGCTTGGTGTGAAGTAATGGGCTATAGGTAACCAAATTTCTCCTCCTGTAGACAAGCTAAATGTATTCTGGACCGCGGCTTTTCCATAAGTCGTTTCTCCAATAACGGTTGCTACACTATTATCTTTAAGAGCACCAGTTAAGATCTCAGATGCAGATGCCGAACCTTCATTAACCAATAAAACTACAGGGATATTTTGTAAAAAACTGTAATAATTACCTGGAATAGTTGGAATTGTTTCTTTTGTGCCATCAAAATATTTAATACTAACTACTTCCCCACTCTTTAAAAACATGGAGGTAATTTCAACAGCTGATTGTAAAAGTCCACCCGGATTATTTCTTAAATCAATTATTAGTCCTTCTATATTCTGATTTGAAAGGTTATTTAGGGCTTCTTTCATTTCTTGAGAGCTTGTTTTGGCAAAATTAGTGAGTAGTATGTAACCCAACTTCTTATTTTTGTATTCTATCGTATCAAATTTTACAGTCTTAGTTTCTATTATTTCTCTTATTAATGTAATATTCTTTGGTTCGGTCCATGTGTCGCGGTATATTTCCAAGGTAACTTCCGTTCCAGGTTCACCCCTCATTAACGAAGCTGATTTGTTAAGGCCGAGTTCGGATGTGGGGGTACCGTCAACGGATAAAATGTAATCGTTAGGCATTAATCCCGCCCTTTGTGCAGGAGTTCCATTCATCGGTGAGACGATAATAACCGCATCCATTTCATAATCATATCTAATAGTCAACCCTACTCCGCCATATCTACCTTCTATGTCGATGTTACTTTCTTCTGTTTGAGCGGAATCAAGGTACCAAGCAAAAGGATCATCTAGCCCTCTCATCATTCCTTCAATTGTGGAATCCACGATTTTATCATAATCAACGTTGTCTTTATCATAATAATAATTGACTATGTAGTATAACGTAGAGTAAATAGGTTCTTCAAACTTATCTAAATAGATTTGCGTTACAGAATTCCCTTGATAACTGTTAGAAACCGTGTCTGCGAAAATCCAGGAAGTAATGAATAAACCAAAAATTATTATAACAGATAGTAATTTTTTCTTTTTTTTACTCATCTAACTCTCTCCTTAATAAAATTTTTATATGGTTATTTTAAGCTAAAACTTGTTATAGCGCCTCTTTGCCGAACGTTAAGGGGGTCCCCCTTAAAAACCCCAAATCAAGGTCAAAATCATTTAAAAACATTGTTTGCACATTGCGGCAAACACTCCCCACCCATAAGGATAAAAGAATTTTTATTATTTGTCCTGTCTACATTCATATTTCTCTAAATTTAGATAAAACTTGTATTAACTCGTCTAACATCTTTTCGTTTCCTGTTTGCTCATATTCTAATATACAGCTTTTTGTGTAACCTTTCATTATTTCTTCTGCGGTTTTATTTAAAGCCCCTTTCACCGCGGACAACTGTGTTAATACATCTACACATCTTCTCTCTTCTTCCAACATTTTTTGAAGGCCTCTAACCTGACCTTCAATTCTTTTTAATCGTGTGATTAAATTATCTTTATTATAATTTGAAGACATACGACGCCCCTCTCTAAATTAATTTGTTTGTTGTATTTTAGGCATAAGACACAAAAAGATCCTTTTCTTTTACATCTTTATCTTTTAAAACGTATGTATTAAGCTCCTCTATATCCATTTCCATCATTTTTTTGAACTCTTTTCCAGAGATATTCTCTTTATTGTAAAGATAAATGGCCAAAAGATCAAGTTTTTCTTTGTTTTCCAACAATAAGTTCTTAGCTTTTTCATAACTGCTAAGAATAAAATTCTTGATCTCTGAATCTATTTCTTTAGCGGTTTCTTGGGAAAAATTCTTCATTCGAGTTATCTCTCTTCCCAAAAAGATTTCTCCTTCTTCTTCACCCCATGCAATGGGTCCTATCTTTTCACTCATACCTAATTGGGCAACCATTTCTCTTACTAACTCTGTAGCTCTCTTTAAATCATTCCCCGCCCCTGTTGTGATTTCGTTGAATACGATCTCTTCAGCGGCTCTTCCACCTAACATGCCAACTATTTTATCCCTTATTTCGGGCTCTGTGATTAAAAACCTGTCTTCGGTTGGAAGCTGCATTGTGTAACCTAAAGCCGCTTGCCCTCGAGGAACTATAGTGATTTTGTGAACAGGGTCCGCGTAAGGTAAAAGGTAACCTAAAATTGCATGGCCCAATTCGTGATAGGTAATAATTTTTTTCTCCTTGGGGGTTATTTTTCGTGATTTACGAGCAGGGCCCACAATTACCCTTTCTATCGCTTCTTGGAAATCATCATTAGTTATGTGATCTCTACCGTCTCTTGCTGCCAGGAGAGCTGCTTCATTCACCATATTTTCTAAATCGGCACCTACAAACCCAGGGGTACTTTGTGCCAAACTTTTAACGTCTATATCGTCTGTGATTTTTTTTCCTCTTAGGTGAATCTTTATAATTTCCTCTCTTGCCTTCAAATCAGGTACATCCAAGAATATTTTTTTGTCGAATCTTCCTGGCCTTAAGAGGGCTTTATCTAAGATATCAGGCCTATTTGTTGCTGCCATTACTACTATGCCTTCTCGGGGATCGAACCCATCCATTTCAACTAATAAAGCGTTTAAGGTTTGTTCTCTTTCATCATGGCCTCCACCTAAACCCGTTCCTCTTTGCCTTCCTACAGCATCCAGTTCATCGATAAAAATTATTGCAGGACTATTCTCTCTTGCCTCTTTAAAGAGATCTCTGACTCTGGCTGCTCCAACACCTACGAATAATTCTACGAAATCAGAACCCGACATAAAATAAAATGGCACGTCAGCCTCACCTGCAACAGCTCTGGCTACCAAGGTTTTTCCTGTACCTGGGAGTCCTGATAAGAGTACACCTTTAGGCATTTTTGCCCCCAATGCGCTAAAGTTTTTAGGGTCTTTAAGAAAATTAACTATATCTTCCAACTCTTCTTTAACTTCGTCAATACCAGCTACGTCATTGAAAGTGATTTTATTTCTTCTAGAATCGTATCTTTTAGCAGGGTTCCTTCTGTAATTGCTTCCAGGTATCCCTTCTCCTGTTCCGGATCTTCTGAACATCCAAAACCAAAAAAACATTAGTATTATTATTGGCAACATATAGATAAGCATAGTAACCCACCAACTTGCCCCGGTGTTTTTAATATACTCAACCTTAATTCCATCATTTGCTAATGCTCTAACATAAGCTTGATCCATAAGCAAAGTTGGGGCATAAACCTGAAAAAGCTGTCCATTTCTGGCTTTCGCTTGGATAAGGCCACTTGTATCGATTTGTAAACTTATTATTGTATCTTGATTTATTAAGTTCACGAGATCGGTATAACTTATCTCAGTGATGTTCGAGGTATTTAACTGAGAAATGCTCATAAAAATAAGCATAGCAAGAATAAAATATATAAAAAGCGGTCCAAATAGGGACCCTCTTCTGTTCGGATTGTTATTCATAAGAGCCTCCTTTTTATAAAAATAAAAAATTTATGTCACTTATATTTTATACCAATATTATAAAATATGCAAATGTTATAGAAAGATTTTTGGTCTACCAGCATAGGAAGAGTAAATTCCCAACAATAGAGACTATTTAAACATTCATTTTAGAAAAAAGAAAATTTTTAAGCTATATTTAAGTGATAGATTATATACTAAAAAGGGATTTGTGAATTTATTATTTTAAAAAATAAAACAAAGGGAGGAAAAAAGTATGAAGAAAGTAGTATTGATAGCATTTACACTGATTTTAGTAACAGGGATGTTCTCAGCAAATTTAACAGAGGTATTTGATACAGCTAAAGCAAGTAGTACAATATACAAAACAGCACAACTTGATCTTGAAAAGACTAACCTTGATTACAACAAGGCTAAGATAGAGGCAACGAACAAGAAGTTAGAACTAAGTGGAGAATTAAGTTATTATTCAGGTCTTTCAAGCTATAATACTTCTATGAAAAGTTACTACGGTGACATAGTAGACAGAGTATTCAATGTTTATGTAGAAGAAATAAACGTAAAAACAGCGGATTTGCAGTTAAAAAACGCCCAGATAACCTACGACAACAACACTGAATTGTTCAACAACGGATTGATCTCAGAAGACATCCTTAAAAGTTCTGAACTCGATGTAAGTGATGCGCAGAACAATTTGGAAAGTGCACAATTAAATTTAGAAACCGCCAAAGACGACTTAAAAGAATTATACGAAGGGGATTACAACCAAATAGAGATAAACATTCCCACTTATGAGGGCGTATTCATCAGTGATGAAGAATATTTAAACAACAACTACAACCTAAAAATGGCTCAACTAAAGGTAGATATTTCACAATACGATCTCAACAACTTACCTGCCAACGCATCTGCATATAACAAGAGAATAGCAGAGATAACTCACCAAACAAATATCTTAAGTTTGCAAGACACACAGGACACATTGATTGAAGCACACAAAACAACAAAAAATAGTATCGAAACTCTTTACAAAAGTTTGAAAAACTTAGAAGAAAGAATGAACTTATCCCAAAGCACATATAACGACACAAAGGATAGATTCAACAAAGGATTGGTATCTGAATTGGAACTAAATACTGCGGACATAAACTATCTAACAACCCAAAAGAATTATTATGAAAGTGTAAGAAGTTACATAAAAGCATACATCAACTACATAATAGACACAGGAAGGAGCCTTGAGGAGGTAGGATTGTGAAAAAACTTATAGTTTTAGTAATAACCCTTCTCGTAGGAATCCTGAACCTATTTGGGATGACATTCGAAGAGTTATACGAACAAAATTTAAACAAAAGTTCATCTTATACGCAAGCGGAGTTGAACTTGCGAGGCGCAGAATTAGACATGAACAAAATAGACAAATTCTTTGTTCCATATTTGGGTATATCTGTTGATACAGTGAAAACAGGGATAGACCCATTTGGAAAAGGAACAACCATTGGAGGGTTAGTTTTTGGAGGGGAAGGAACTTTAGAAGGTTTTCGTATTTCTTTGGATGTAAACTTCTTAGAGGTATGGGGAGCCCAGGTAGGTCTCTCGTTCCCTTTTACTTTAAATACAGATGAATGGACGATAGACACCCCTGAAGCATCAGAGTTAGCAATCTCTTTATCTCGTGATCTTACAATAATTGACAGGGCGGAAAGGTTGAAAACTGAAAGTACTTACTACGATGCACTCTCTAAATACTACCTGGCGCAAACTAATGAACTCATAACAACGATCGAAGATATATTCACCAGACATTACAACGAAAGGATGATTCAAACATACCAAGATGAAATAGAAATACTGAACCAACAGTACAATTCATCAACCGATGAAGACGAAAAAGAAAATTTAGAAAAGCAGATACTAACCGCTCAAAAGAGTTTAGCAACTTTAAGAGCAAGTAACGCACCTCTGGAATATTTTGAATACACAGATGAACTGTACAATCAAACAAAAAATATGGTGGAAAGAATAATAAACAAAAACCAAAACTATCCAACGAATATTGAAGAAAGATTGGATTTAAAATCTTTGAAACTCCAAGAAGAGGCATCGGAAATAGAAAGTAATTTCTGGTTCATTCCTTACCTGCCTTTCAATACGATAAGTGTGTCTATGAATCCATTTAAAGATACAAATGACTTGAAGAAAAAAATGAGTATAAGCGTAGGATTTCAATTGCCTATATTGGATAAAGGTGAAAGAAAGTTGGCGTCTGATACTATGAAAACAAACGTTGCTGCTTTGACATACGATGAAAGTATAATAGAAGTGGAAAATGCGATAAGAAAATTAGAAACAAATAGAAGAACGCTGAATTATGACATAAAAATAAATCAAATAGATTTAGAAAACGCCATGGAAAATTACAATAGAAATAAAGAGTTAAGTGAGCAAGGTTACATAACACGTGAGCAATTAAAATTATCAGAAATAGCCCTGGCAAGGGCACAATTAGTCAGCGAAAAAACGCAAAACGATATTATGACAAACGAGTTAAGAATAATGCAGCAATACTATGTGGACATATGGGGTGATATAAATTGAAAAGAAGAAGAAAGATTACAATATGGACAATAGTGATAATAGCTATAGTTGTAGTTGTTGGGATAATCTTTTTCCCAATACAAAGTTCACCTACAGCCTCTGATTCAAGTGGATTACCATTAGTATACTTAGAATATGAGGTGAAATCAGATGGCGTGGGAGATTCGATAGAAGTAGTGGGAAACGTAACGGCTGAGATTGAATCAGTGTTTCCAAAAGTTTCAGGAGAAATAGTCGAGGTATACGTAGAAAAAGGTGACGAGGTTGAAGAAGGTCAAATACTAGCTAAAATAGAAGATCTTGACTATCAAATAGCATACTTGAATGCCTTAAATGATTATGAATCGTCAACCAACGTGGGTGAACGGATGAAAGAAGTAAAAAGGTTACAGTTGGAAAAAGCAAAAAAGAATTTGGAAGCAACTGAAATAAAAGCCCCCGTTTCAGGGATAGTAAATGCAGTAAATATTTCAAAGGGAGATATTGTTGGGACAACATCCGCTATTTTGACGATAGTGGACAGAAGTACAATAAAAGTTAAAACTGCTGTTGATGAAATAGATTTTCCACTTATAAATGTAGGGATGGATGCAACAATAAGAATAGATCCTTTGAATTTCGAAGAATCCGGTAAAGTAACATGGATTAGTCCAACTACTCAAACGGATATGGGGGTAGTTGTTATACCAATTGAGATTGAATTTACACAAAATAATCTTCAAAATAACCTGACTTCAGGAATGACAGCGGATGTAGAAATTGTTACCTTAAAATTAGAAAACACGGTGGCAGTACCAAAAGACGCCATTCATGAGGGAGTTAATGGGGCAAAAATAGTCTACAAAAAGACTGCAGAAGGTGGCATGGAACCAGTTCAAGTACAAACTGGAAAAGAATCGGATAGTATGGTTGAAATAACGGTGGGCTTAAAATCTGGAGATAAGGTTTTGATATTACCATCTCAAGAACAAGCACAAAGAATAATGCAAAATTATGGTATACCATTTGGAATGCCTGTCGCTCCAGGGACTGTTCCTCAAGGTCCAGGAAGAGGTGGATTTTGATGGCAGTAATGGAATTGAAAGAGGTATGGAAAATATACGATGTTGGAGAAGTCAAAGTTGAAGCCCTACGCGGTGTATCTTTCGGTGTTGAAGATGGTGAGTATGCTATAATAATTGGACCTTCCGGAAGCGGCAAATCAACTTTGTTACAGATCCTAGGCTGTTTGGATAAACCTACAAAAGGGCAGATATTCATCGAAAATGTAGAAGTCTCTAAAATGAAAGATAGAGAATTGGCAGGGGTAAGAAATAAAAAGATAGGATTTGTATTTCAAAGTTTCAATTTACTTCCAAAGTTGAGTGCATTAGAAAATGTTGAACTTCCTTTAATATACGCGGGTGTGTCTCCGAAAAAAAGAAGGGAGATAGCAAAAGAACAATTAGAGTTAGTAGGGCTTGGTGATAGGATAAATCATAGACCAACTCAACTATCGGGTGGGCAACAACAAAGGGTGGCTATAGCAAGAGCTTTAGCTAACGATCCAGCCTTTCTTTTAGCGGATGAACCAACAGGGAACCTTGATACAAAAAGTGGAGAAGAAATCCTTCAAATATTTAGGAAGTTGAACGATATGGGTAAAACGTTGGTCGTTGTCACTCACGATATGAGAATGTTGGATGAAGGGTCAAAAACGATAAAATTGTTGGATGGGAAGATCCAATCGATAGAGGTGAACACAGTTGGAAATACTTAAAGAGACCTTTAGATCTTTGCGTTCTAATAAGTTGAGGACGTTTCTTTCAATGTTGGGAATAATAATAGGTGTTGGAGCGGTAATGACTATAATTGCTATAGGGGATGGAGCAAGGCAGGAAATAAACAATACCGTTTCTTCTCTAGGGTCCAATATTATTATGGTTAACTCCACTGTGTATTCCAGATTTTCATCTCAGCCCCTTGAGTTTCAAGATGCAGTTAACATTAAAAATATGGTTCCACAAGTAAAGAATGCCACAGGTGTTTTAAATTCAAATCTGACAGTGGAAAGTGGTGGAGAAACAACTTCAGGATCGGTATTTGGAGTTTTGCCTAGTTTTTTTGATATAATGAACTTAAAGATTGCTTATGGAAGAAGGTTAGATGAAGCTGACGAAGAAGAATTAAACTCAGTCGCTGTTATAGGTTATAATATAGCTAATAAATTATACGGTAGACAAAATGTTGTTGGTGAACGGATCAATATTATTCAAAGTGGAAATACTGGTAGTCGAAAAGTTTCTTTTGAAGTAGTGGGGGTTATAGAAAAAACAGGCAGCAGGTTGTTGTTTAATGTTGATGATATGATCATACTCCCACATAATGTAGCAGATTATAGGCTGTTTCACATGAATGGAAGGACGAGTTCTATTTTTGTTTCTGCAATGGATGAAAGTTCTGCAGAATTGGCAACCATGGGAACGGATTTTTATCTTTATAGAAAATTCGGAGATTCTGATAAGTACAGTATATTAAGCCAAGATGCTATTTTAGAAGCTATTAATCAAATAACAGGAATTATGAATGTGATACTTGTAGGAATAGCTGCAATTTCTTTAGTTGTAGGAGGAATAGGAATAATGAATATTATGCTCGTTACCGTTAAAGAAAGAACAAGAGAGATAGGTATAAAGATGGCTATAGGAGCCACTAGGCATAGGATTTTGATGGAATTCTTAGTTGAGAGTGTAGTTTTAACTGTTGTAGCTGGTATAATAGGTATGATATTGGGTGGGCTTCTCTCCACTTTGATAGCATATTTTGGTAGAGCTTTTGGATTAACCGCTGTCATAACTTGGAAATCGATTGTTTTATCATTTGGGGTATCTGCAGGAATAGGCCTATTCTTTGGTATATACCCTGCAAACCAAGCATCAAAGTTGAGTCCAATAGAAGCTTTAAGATACGAGTAAAGAAGGTGTTGCATGTGGAAAATGTAGATTTTCCGAAATCCTTTTTGTGGGGGGTAAACTCCCCTTTCCTGTCTTTTTTAGGAAATTCAAGGGAAGGATCGAAAAAACAAATATTTGAAAATGTAGAAAAAGATTTGGAGGAACAATTATCTTTTTTGGAGAAATTGAAAATTAATTCTTTTAGATTCCATCTAAATTGGGATTTGTTATTTCTTGACACTTTTTATTCTTGTGCTATGTATAATAACTTTATAGAACAACTACGTAAAAAGGAAATTGAACCTATCGTAAACCTCATTGATTTTGATTTTCTTTCCTACAATAAAAGAGAAGCTATTGATAATATAGAAAGCGAAGAAAAAATCTCGATATTTATAGAAATTATCGAAAAGATTGTCTCCACTTTTAAATACAACGTTCAATATTATATCGTTTTGAATCATACTACCGAATACCTAAAACGAAGATTTTTCAAAGTTACAGATGTTGATAACCTTGCATTACATGAAACAGTTCAAAATCTCTTAAATCTTTATGATAAAAGCGTTCAAATTATAAAAAGTATTAACCCTTATGCTAAAGTATCGGTAAGTGAAGAATTCAATGTTGATGAAGAAGATCAGTTAGATTTAGTTTTTTCTTTTATTGATGTAATTGTCAGGGGAGAAAGTCCATTCTTTGAAAAAATCGCTTTTAAAAAATCTGATATAGATTTTATCGGAATAAATTTCAATGATTTCACTTCAAATTCAGAAGAATATATCTCTTTGATAAGAGAACTTTCAGATGGAAAGAATAATATTGACCTGGATGAAGTAATAAAAAGATGTTCTTCTAAATATAACCTGCCTTTTTTAATAACTGAAAATATAGCTACAGGTGAGGATGATAGTTTAAAAAGCCGTTATTTAGTTAATAATTTATACAAGATTAATCAATCTTTGGAAAATAATGCGAAGATTTTTGGATATATCTACAATTCTCTAAGTGATGTTAAAATCAACAACCATCTTTTAAAAACAGGACTATATAGAATAGATGATAAAAACAGATATATCAGTTTAAGAAACTTCGCAAAAATCTATTTGAATATCATAGAAGATAATGGGATAAACGAAAGATACCTAAAATATATTGATTAGCTTAATGTAAAATTAAAGATGTAGTAATTTTATTTCAAGTATACTCTCATTCAGTTCTATTTCCGCATAATCTCCTTCGCAAAAAGCCCCCGGATTCAATATCAAAGTATCCTCTATTTCAAATTTTTCTTGATGATGAGAATGTCCAAAGACCATCAAATCGATCCTTTTTTTTAAGTATTTCAAAAGCTTATCAGGTACAGCTGGACCGGTTTGGTGACCGTGTATAAGACCTATTTTTTTGCCGAATAATTCTAAATACAATTTTTCAGGAAGTCGATTTTTTATATAAAAATCATCCATATTTCCATACACAGCATGAAGTATGGGCTTTTGATTTTCTAAGTAATTCAACACTTCGATTTCTACGATATCTCCAAGTAAGAATATTTGATCATAAAGCCCAATATTTAATTTGTCTAGACTTTTCAAATCTGATTTTATAGGAATGTGTAGATCACTAATTACAAGTATTTTCAAAGGGTGGCCACTTCCACTATGTTTTTTTCATAGGGAGGTCTTAGGACTTTCTTTTCGGTAATTATAGCCGTAACTAATTCATTTGGAGTTACATCAAAGGCGGGGTTGTAAACATTTACATCTTCTGGTACTAAACGAGTTTTGTGACAAAATCTTACCTCGTTGTGGTTTCTTTCTTCAATGGGGATACCTTCACCATTTTTTGTTTCTATGTCTATAGTTGAAAGAGGAGCAGCTACATAAAAAGGAATACCATGTCTTTTTGCTAGAACAGCTACAGAATAAGTTCCAATTTTGTTTGCAACGTCACCGTTACGAGCGATTCTATCGGCTCCTACTATTACAGCGTTTATTTTTCCTTGTTTCATTACCCAACCTGCCATATTGTCTGTAATTAGTGTTGTTTTGATACCGCTTTTAATCAATTCCCAAACGGTCAATCTTGCTCCTTGAAGGTAGGGCCTCGTTTCATCCGCAAAGACCTGGATGTTTTTTCCATTCTCTACGGCTGCTCTAATAACCCCTAAAGCGGTTCCATAATCAACGGTTGCTAAAGCTCCTGCATTGCAATGTGTTAAAACAGTGTCCCCATCGTTTAATAAAGATTCTCCGTTCTTACCGATCTGTTTATTTATTTCAATATCTTCATATGCGATTTTTAAGGCTTCTTCTTCCAATATCCCTACAATGTCATTTGTTTCTTTATTCTGTAAGCTTTCTTTTAAAAGTTTATCCATTCTGTTTAACGCCCAAAATAAGTTTACTGCGGTAGGTCGGGTTTTAGATAAACTGTTTTTTACTTCTTCTAATTTGTTTAAAAATAGATTCTTGTCAGAAAGATGCGAAAACTCTTTTGCCCCTAAAACGAAGCCAAACGCAGCACTTGCTCCTATAGCAGGAGCTCCTCTTACTACCATATCTTTTATTGAGTTGGCAACATCAAGATAATTTCTACATTCTACATACTTTTCTTCGAGGGGTAAATACCTCTGATCTATCAAGATTAGACTGTTTCCTGTCCATTCCATTGTCATAGTTTTTATATTTTTCATTTATTTCCTCCTAAACATTTTGATTTTAAAATCCCTAAAGCTTCTTTCAGCGCCCCTTCGCCCCGCAGTCCACCCATAAGGATAAAGGAATATGGCTTCGCCCCGCAGCCCACCCTCTATCTACAAGATCATTTTTTATAAAAAAAAGGAGCAATGGAAGTAAAGCCAAAACCCTTGTAGTTGAAAATTCTTTCTGTGGAACCAACAAACAGGACTCCTCCAGGATTCAAGGCATCGTAGAATTTTTTGTATAGCTTATCTTTAGCATCGTTGTCAAAGTATATGACAACATTTCTACATATGATTAAGTCAAAATTTTTTTCAAAATCGTCAAATAGGAGGTTCATTTTATTGAAAGTAACATTATTTTTGATGAAATCTTTTATTTGGTATTTATCTTCTCCTATTTTTGTGAAATACTTTCTTATATATTCATCGTTTAAGTTTATTAAACTTTTTTCATTATATATCCCGCGTTTGGCTTTTTGCAAAGCTCCTTCATCAAAATCTGAAGCAATTATTTTTGATTTGTTGATAATGCCTAACTCATGTAATATTATCGCAAGTGTGTACGGTTCCTCTCCTGTAGAACAACCTGCGCTCCAGAGTTTTAACGTTGGCTTTTGATTTTTCATGAGATCAGGGATTATTTCTTGTTTTAAATATTCCCATTTCTCTGGGTTTCTAAAAAATTCTGTGACGTTAATGGTGAGTTTATCTAAAAACTCATGCCACTTATCTTTATTTTTCAACAATAAATCTAGATATTCACCATACGAATTAATTCCGTATTTTTTGAGTAATATATCTGTTCTACGCCTTACTCTGTGTTGTTTGTACCCAGAGAGGTCTAGATTGAAATGAGTTACCAACTTTTTCAAAAATACTTTGTAATCTTCGTCATCAAAAGGGGAAGAATAAAATTCTGACATCTTTGTTCCTCCATTTTTAGTTGTTTTCACGCAGGAGTTCTATATAAAAAGAAATACCTATTCCAAGATTTGAATAAGTCAGAAATAAATTTTTGGTAACAGGTATACGAAAATAGAAATTTTCTTCATTTTTATCAAAGTAAATAGAATCTATCAAAAGGGATTGTGTGCTTGCATTATACACTAATGAGAAATCTTTATTCAAAATATAAACTGAGTCAAGTGTATTATCATCTAAAGAAAAAAGTAAATCTCCCGCTCGAAAATAAAATTTCATAATATCTTCAAATCCGAGAGATATGCCTAATTTGTTTGAAGTTGCTATAGTCAAACCAACTTTTGATTGAGAAAGATCTGTCGCCTTAGTCCAAAAGGACATATTAAAAAGTGATTCTTGAAAGATAATACCAAATTCTAGATCACTGAATGTTAGGACAAAATAATCGTCTAAAACCATGCTAAAACTATTAAAATTTCCTATTAAAAAATATGGATCGTTTCTATTTCCTGGATTTCTATACGAAAATTCGAAGCCCGCTTGATCGAATTTGAAATAATTAATTATATTATCAACATTCGATAATCGAACTTCGTTTTCTGAAGATTCAAAGTCAAAATTGAAATTAGTTTCGTATATATCTTCAAATTTTAAATCAAAAATAAATTCGTTTTTCAAAGTTCCAGTAAAATCACTTAGAAAAAGCACCTTTGACGGACTAGAGGGGAAACTCAAGGTGGAGATTATTGACACAATTAATATAAATAAAAAGGGAAATTTTTTCATATTCTATTTTCCTTTCCCTAATAATTTAAAATGGGGACTTACGTCCCCACCTGTGGGCTCTTACATATTTGCAGCTAGTCTCTCCATTACTTCATCTTCAATCTCGTAATTTCCAAATACTTCTTGAACGTCATCCATGTCGTCTAAGGCATTTAACAATTTTAATAATTTTTCGGCGTCTTCGTCAGATAGCTTAACGGTTGTTTTAGGTAAAAAGGTTAGCTTTTCAGAAACAGTATAACCAGCTTCTTTTAGACCATTCCTAACTTGAGTTAGATTTTCTGGAGCGGTGATGATTTCCAAAGGATCGGTGGTTTCATCCAAATCTTCTGCGCCGACTTCAACAGCGAGTAACATTAATTCGTCGATATCTTCGACTTCCTCTTTGGGGATCGTTATCAGCCCTTTTCGTTCAAAATTCCACGAAACAGAACCTGATTCTGCCAAAGACCCTCCCCATTTCGACAGAACATGGCGAACTTCTTGAGCGGTTCTGTTCTTGTTATCAGTTACAACAGAAATTAGAAGAGCAACTCCCCCTGGCCCGTACGCTTCGTACATAATTTCGGTAAGTTCTTCACCCTCTAATTCACCCGTTCCTTTTTTTATAGCTGATTCGATCTTGTCTTTAGGCATGTTAGCTGCTTTAGCGTTTTCTATAGCTGTTCTTAACCGTGGATTAGCTTCTGGATCTCCTCCGCCTTCTCTAGCAGCTATTGTAAGCTCTCTAATGAGTTTTGTAAACATTTGAGATCTTTTTGCATCTTGTGCGCCTTTTCTGTGTTTAATATTTGCCCATTTATTATGTCCTGACATAATATTCAACCTCCTAACAAACATTGAATAAAAATTATTTTTATTGCGGTTCCTTAAATCAATTAAATTTTTGACAAAAACTATTATACTTTTAAGGATTACATAAGCATTTTTGTTTTCTATCAATTTAATTACTATTTTTTGCTTTTATGAGAAATTTTAAAACTTATAATTTCTTTCACCATTATTTTAGCATTTTTTATTTGGAAAAACAAGCGAAATATTTTTTATAATATAATTTATTACTAAAATTTTCAAAAAATATAAATCAAAATATGGTATGATATCCTCAGGCGTTAAGGGGTAACCCCGGACATTGAGGGGTAAACCCCTCAAACTCCCCAAATTCGCGTAACATCATTTGCGTGGTACATCGTTTGCATAGCAAAAGAGATTTTGGAAAACATTTCTAAAGGAACACATCATTTGTTTCACAAATGAGAAACTGGAAATCGTTTCTAAGGGATTATAAAACACTATTTTGCATAAAGCAGCAAAAAAACATAGTTTGCACAATACAGCAAACAAGCGGAGGTGTTTTTTATAAAGAGTTTCATTATAGGTTTTTTTACTGGAATGGCAATTTTTTTTGCTTTGTTTTTCTATATATACGATTATTACAACAATTCAACTTCTATTTTTCTTGTGGATCCTAGATACAATACGTATCTATTCGATAATGGGGAACAAATACTATCTACAAAATATAAGTATGTTAAGTTAGACGAAATACCTCCAGAATTAATTTACTTCCTTTTGTGGACGGAAGATAGAGAATTCTATGAACATAATGGAATCAATATTAAAGCGATGACGAGAGCCGCATTAACAAATATAAAGAACTTTTCTATAGTTCAAGGTGGGAGTACACTAACTCAACAGCTTGCTAAAACTGTTTACCTTACAAATGAAAGAACTATTAAGAGGAAAATAATGGATATTATGCTTTCTTTCTTTCTGGAGAGGTCTTATACTAAAGAAGAAATTTTGGAAGCTTATGTCAACAGTGTTTATTTAGGGAACGATATTTCTGGATTTGGGGCTGCAGCAAAAAGATATTACGGAAAAGACTTACAAAGTTTAAGTTACGAAGAAATGCTTGTTTTAATAGGGATAATAAACGGACCAGAAGTTTACAATCCCTATAAATACCCAGAAAGGGCTAAAAATCAAGGGATGATAGTTTTAAATTCGTTGCCTAATAATTTCATAATAGAAGGAAAAGATATCCTTACAGGAAAAATAGATAAAATGGTTTTCTATCCTCAAACCTACGATGAAAGATATTTAAATCTAATTTATAGAATCAAAGCTGAAGAAGAAAATATAGGTTTAAAAGGTGGTGGGTATACTATAAAAACCACCTTTAATAAGAATTTATTTGATTCTGTTACAGTGAATTCATCGACCTCTGCAATTGTGATCAACAACAAAACAGGTGAAATATTAAGCTTTTGGGGTGGGGAATACGATGTTTTTTATTCCCAACAACAAGTTGGTTCTGCTATTAAACCGTTTTATTATCTTTTAGCTTTGGAAAATGGTTATGATAAAGATACAACACTTCCAGATCAGCCTATGAAATTTGGTGATTGGGCTCCAGAAAACTTCGATAAAACATACAGAGGAACGGTCACTTTAGAAGAAGCGTTAGTCGATTCTATAAACATTCCTTCTATCTATCTCGCTTCTCATATTGATATATCTCCGCAAAGGTCTATAGAAACAATAAAAAATTTTCTATCTAATATTGTAGGTGTTCAAGGTAAATATCCGAACGATTTAACCTTGGCGTTGGGAACCCTGGAGACAAGTCCATACGAGTTTACAAAAGCTTATTCAATTTTCCCAAATTACGGTCTTATTCCATCTCCTTACATAATTACTGAAGTTTACGATAAGAAAGGGAATTTAATATATAAAAGACATCCAAATATTGAAAGAAAGATTGAGGATATATCCAATGATTCATATGCCGCAATGAATACTTTGATGAGAAAAGTCGTGCTGGAAGGGACAGGGCAAAGAGCAAACGTCTTAGATTTGGATTTACATGGTAAAACGGGAACTTCTGATTTATCAGCTTGGTTTGTTGGATACACAGGTAGCGAGGTGTTAACCAGTATGGTTAAAGGGGAAGATCTTTTATCTTCTTACACTGCTGTCCCCTTGGCAAGAGAGATAGCCACTTCTTTACTTTATTATGGCCAAAGCGAAGAAGTCTATGTTTACCTTAGTTTAAAAAGTATACAAGAAAGTATTTCATTTTTTGAAAGTCCTATTGATTTCGTTTCCACAGGGGGGAACGTTGTGGGGTATTTAAATTCTGTGAAGTTGGATTATCCATTTAAAGAACTTGAAAAAAATATTAATTCAGCCTTGAGAGAAATTCAGTATCTTTATCCTGATGTGATGAAAGAAATCGAACAATGGAAAAAAGAGAATCTGATGGATTTCTTTCAAGATCCATTTTCTTTCATTCAAAACGGTTACGATTTGGAAAGTTACTTGAACAGCATTACTATCGATAAAGATACGCAAGAAAAATTAATGGAGATTTATAATCAAATAAAGTATATATATCCTGATCAATCTAAAATCATCGAAAAGATCTTAGAGTAAAAAATTTCTACTTTTATTTTTTTAAAATTAACAATTAATTAATACTACCAGTTTATTTAGATGGTAAAATAGGCAAATGGATTTTAGAAAATTCTGAGAGATTGGAGGTGCAGAAGTGTACGCCATAGTCTATTTTAATGGTAAACAATACAAGGTAGAAAAAGATCAAGTTATTTACACTGAGAAAGTAAAAAATGTCGATCCAGGGAACGAGTTAGTTTTAGACAAAGTTATTTACTTAAGTAAAGATGACCAGAAAAAAGCTGGTCAACCCTATTTGGACGGAGCAAAAGTAATTACCGAGGTTGTAGAGCATGGGAAAGATAGGAAGGTAAAAATAATCAAATTTGAAGGAAGAAAAAATTATAGAAGAGAAAAAGGTCATAGACAGGAATATACCGCTCTAAAAATAAAAGAAATTGAAGGGTAACTCCAATGATTACGGCAATTTATACCAATTCCCAAAACCCCAGTTTAGAAATTTTTGGACATGCCGAGTTTTCTTCTTTTGGCAAAGATATAGTTTGTAGTGCCGTGAGTGTTTTAACTCAATTTGTTGCAGAAATTCTAAAAAATGAAAGTTTGGGACAGTTTGAGAAAAGAGAGGGATATTTAAAAATTTCGCTCAATCAAGAAACTTACCTCTCTAATTTGTTATTAGATTACTTGCTTAAAAGTTTGGTTGCTATATCTAAAGATTACCCAAGAAATCTTAAGGTGGAGGTTAGATAGAACATGAAAATAGATTTACAACTTTTTGCAAAAAAAAGTTCTGATGTAAATAAAAAAGATAGCAACCCCAAATATCTTGGTGTCAAGGCTTCTGACGGAAAAAAAGTTAAGGCTGGAACTATAATTGTTAGGCAAAGAGGCACTAAGATCCATCCTGGGGAAAACGTTGGAATAGGACGAGACTTCACCATATTTGCTAAAATCGATGGCATCGTTAAGTTCAAAACAAAAAACAACAGGAAGTTCGTCGATGTTTATGGCCTAGAGGACTGATCGGTTTATGCATGGTAGAAGGGTTGCGATAGTTGGGATATTTGGGGCACTCTCTTTTCTTTTAACGTTTATAGAATTCCCAATAATACCTTTGTTACCTTTTTTAAAATTTGATCCCAGTGACAGTTTGATCATTTTAGTTACGATGGGTTATGGTTTTTTCCCTGGATTCTTTACTCTTGTAATAAAAAGCTTTTTATTTATTTTCAGAGCTGGCGATGGGGGATTAATAGGTATATTGATGAATTTTGTAGCCGGAACCGCTTTTATAACCACATTGTATACGATAAAAAATTTCCTAAAATTAAACAACTGGATCAATTATATTATTTCTTCTTTACTAACAGGGGTTGTAGCATATGGAATGAATTATTTTTTAGCTATACCAGTTTATACGAATCAAACAACTTCACAATTTGTTAGCAACATGGGGATAAGTTTGCAATTGTTTTTTTTACTAGTTCTATTGTTTAATTTTATTAAGTTTTTTGTAGATGCGTCAATTTCGCATTTTCTATTGAAGAAAACTAAAATAACAAGTTTTGCTTATGCAAAAAGAGAAGAATGAGGAGGTTTTTGAAATGAATTCTAAATTAGTACAACCTTCATATATCGCTAAAAAAGAGGATATAAAAAGAGAATGGGTCTTGATCGATGCTAAAGATTACACACTTGGAAGATTGGCATCAAGGATTGCCAAAATACTACAAGGGAAACACAAACCAACCTATACACCACATGTAGATTGTGGAGATTTTGTTGTTGTGGTGAATGCAGAAAAAATAAAACTTTCAAAAGACAAAAAAGAAAACAAAGTATACAGAAGATACAGTGGTTATCCTGGAGGGCTCAAAGAAATCTCTTTTGAACAGATGCAAAGTAAACATCCTGAAAGGATAATTAAGTTAGCTGTGAAGGGAATGATGCCAAAGACTATTTTGGCCAAGCATATGATGAAAAAATTGAAGGTATATGTTGGTCCTGATCATCCACACCAGGCTCAGAAACCAAAAGAGATAAAATTAGAAAATATTTAGGCAGGAGGTATTCGAATGGCAGAACTTATCGAATATTACGGAACCGGAAGAAGAAAGACAGCCGTTGCAAGGGTACATTTAAGACCAGGAAACGGTAAGATTAAAATAAACGGAAAAGAATACAAAAGTTTGGTAGAATATTTAAGAGGCAACGAAGTTTGGGAAATGGAAGCTTTAAAACCGCTCACTGTTACATCTACGAATGGACAGTTTGATTTAGTCATAAGGGTTAATGGTGGGGGATTGAGCGGTCAAGCTGGTGCTATTAGACTTGGCATTGCTAGAGCTTTGCTTTCCTATGACGAATCCTTGAGACCTATTTTGAAAAAAGAAGGTTTGCTGACTAGAGATCCTAGAGAGGTAGAAAGAAAGAAATATGGTTTGAGAAAAGCAAGGAAAAGAGCTCAATTTTCAAAAAGATGAGTATTGTACTATTTATTTTGTATTTTTAAGGAATAGTGAAGTTTTATGAGCAGAAATTATGATACCCTGAAAAAAGTGATTGACGAAATTAAAAGCAAAGTTGATATAGTTGATTTCGTCAATTCTTATTTGTCTCTTTCTAAAAGGGGAAAAAATTACACAGCACTATGTCCTTTTCATGCAGAAGATACTCCATCTTTTTATATATTCCCAGAAACTCAAACCTTTCATTGCTTTGGATGTGGAGCCCATGGTGATGTGATCACTTTTTTGGAAAAATATGAACAGATCAGTTTTTTAGATGCATTAAAAAAAATAGCTACTTATGCTGGAATTGAACTAGATATTAATCAAAAAGAAGAACCTGTTGAGATAACTTTCAATGAAGAAGTTTCCAAACTCTATACTTCTAATCTTCTCAACCTTTCTTCGAATCATAAACTTTGGCAGTATCTGAAAAAGAGAGAGATAAACAGAGAATTAGTTGAAGAATTCGAATTAGGGTTTGCCACGGGTCAAGAAATCCAAAAAGTTATCGAAGACAATCTTTTTGATAAAGACATTGCAAAGAATACCGGGTTGTTGATCAATGGGGATAAAGAGTTTTTTTATAACCGTTTAATTATTCCAATCAGAAACAACGTTGGAGAATTAGTTGGCTTTGCAGGTAGACAAATAGAAGAAGAAACGAATGCGCCCAAGTATCTGAATACTCCTGAGAATAAATTTTTTAAAAAATCTAAAATACTTTACAGATATTATAAAAACAAAAAATTCATAAAAGAAAATGATTTCGTGATATTGGTTGAAGGTTACTTTGATGTAATTTCCATGTACAAATTAGGTTTCAAAAACGTTGTGGGAATCTTAGGTTCTGCTTTTACAAAAGATCATGCCCTTGAATTGTTGAAAGCAACTAACAAAGTTGTCACAATGTACGATATGGATGAATCAGGTCGAAAAGCCACTTTATCCACTATCGATGCTTTATTTGCTAAAGACTTTCAAATAGCAGTTTCGAAGTATCCTGCTAAAGATCCAGATGAACTAACCAAAAAACACGATAACAAATACATCGCTGAAATATTAAAGAGCTCATACAAGTTTCATGAATTCATCGTAGATTATTATGCAGAAAAATACGATTTAAGTAATGAATTCGCTTTAGAGAAATATTTGAAAGAAATGTCAAGATGGTATAAAAAAATCGAAGATGTTGGAAGAATAAGTTATTTACAAGGTTTTATAGAAAATATTTCAAAAAAGACGGGAAAAGGTACCGAGTACATTCAAAAAATTTTAGAAAGAACGTCTGCTCTCATACCTGAAAGTTCTGCTTCAAGTGAATCTTATTCACAATCGAAAGATACCGTTTACGTAGAAAAGGATATAAGACACGATATTGCAAAATCTTATTTATTCCTATGGATTAAATATCCTCAATACAGAGAGATACTCAAAAATAATTTCAGCGAGGAGGATTTTTCCAATAAATTACTCAAGGAATTTTTTACTTTAACCTCACAAAACTCAGATATTGGGTATCTACTTGAAAATTCTTCAAAAGAACTAAGTGATTTGATAGTAGAAGTTTGGAAGATAGAATATTTCTTTAATCCTGAGCGAATTCTTTCTTCATTAAAAGAAAGTATTAGAAGAACTAAAATAAACCAACAAATAGAAGAATTGAAGAAAAAACTTCATGAAACAAAAGATCTTTCGGAGAAAACGAATATTACGTCTGAAATCATACAACTTTATTCTAAACTAAAAACAATCAATTGAATAGTAGATTTCATATTTTTAAAAATGGATTTTATATGTTTCAAAAACGATCTAATAACTATCCTATGGAGGTAAACCAATCGATGGAAAAGCTTAAAAACAAGGTGGATTTTTCAGAATTAATAGAAGAAATTGAAAAAATAGAGATCGTTGATCAAGATAAAATCAGGGTTAAAAGAGACAAAGAATGTTATATAGAAGAACTTGAAAAAGGTTTGGAGAATCTCGTAAAAATAGCAAAAAAGAAAAATAATACCATAACTTATCAAGATATAGATGAATGTATACCTCATAATTTATCTGATGTAATTGACGGAAACTTTTTAGAAAAGATTTATGAAAAATTAGAATCCGAAGGAATAGAAATCATTGAATCTTCCCAAGAAGATCAGGTCCAACAGGAAGAAGAATTCTTTAATGAGGATTTGGAAGAGCTTTTTCAAGAAAGGGAATCACAGATATTTGATAACTCTGCTGTAAATGAACCCATAAAGATTTATTTAAGGGAAATAGGAGGGATCAAACTTTTAACCCCTTCAAGGGAAAGACAGCTTGCGATAAGAGCTAAAAAAGGCGACAAAAAAGCCAAAGACGAATTGGTGAAAGCAAATTTAAGATTGGTAATAAGTATAGCAAAAAGATATATGGGAAGAGGATTAACATTCTTAGATTTGATTCAAGAGGGGAATATTGGTTTAATTAGAGCTGTAGAAAAATTTGATTGGAAAAGAGGTTTTAAGTTCTCAACCTACGCTACTTGGTGGGTTAGGCAAGCAATAACAAGAGCTATAGCTGATCAAGCTAGGACAATTAGAATACCTGTTCATTTGGTTGAAACTATAAACAGGATGAATATAGTTATTAGAAAACATCTCCAAGAAACAGGCGAATACCCCACTACCGAAAAGTTAGCCGAATTACTGGATAAACCGTTGGAAAAAATGGATGAAATTTTATTGGCTACTAAAGAGATCATTTCCGTAGATGCTCCGATAAGTGGTTCTGATGACGAAGACGCCTATATTGGAGATTTTTTAGAAGACTCTGAAGCCGATCAACCAGAGGAAATTGCAGTAAGAATGATACTCAAAGAAGAAATCGAAAAAGTTCTGGAATCTTTAAGGCCAAAGGAAGCCACGGTGTTAAAAATGAGATATGGTTTACTTGATGGGAAAATGAAAACACTCGAAGAGGTTGGAAGCTTCTTCAATGTCACAAGAGAAAGAATAAGACAGATTGAAGTAAAAGCTCTAAGGAAGTTAAGGCATCCTTCCAGAAGCTTGCAATTAAAAGAAATAAGCGATATGATAGAAAAAAAGATGTATGATATATAATGGGAGTGTAAATAAATGGAGAAAAATAAGGGGAATGATTTCCTCTTTTTGGGAGAAAAAAACACCCCGAAGGGGGTTCAAGGGAACACCCCGAACGGGGTTAAGGAAAGGTTCCCCTCTTTTCTAGAAAACGAGTTAGATGAGGAACAAAAAGAAGCTGTTATAAAATCAGAAGGAAGATCGATAATAGTTGCAGGTCCAGGCTCTGGAAAAACTCGAGTAATAACCTATAAAATAGCGTATTTGTTAAATAATGGAGTCGAACCTGAAAATATTTTGCTAGTTACGTTCACTAGAGCTGCAGCAAGGGAAATGATCGAAAGAGTAAAGAATGTAACTAACAGAAATTTGGACAAAATGCTCGCGGGTACATTTCATCATGTGTGTAATTCTATTCTCAGAAAGTATGCCACAATTTTAGATTACAAAAATAATTTCAGCATTCTCGACAAAGAAGATTCAAAAGATTTATTGAAAATGGCTAAAAGTGAGTACATCAAAGAAATCAGTGATAATTACAAACTTCCCAAAGAAGAAGTAATAATGAAAATTATAAGTTATTCATGTAACACATTGACCTCTTTAAGAGAAGCCATACTTGAAAGGGCCCCCTATTTGTTGAATTTCGAAAGAGACATTGAACAAATCTGGGGTATATATACCCAATTAAAAAAAGATATGAACGCCATGGACTACGACGATCTATTAGTGAATACTTTAGTTTTATTCAAAACTCATCCAGAAGTACTAAAAAAGTGTTCAAGCCAATTTAAATACGTTTTAGTTGACGAATTTCAAGATACAAACAAAATTCAAATCGAATTGGTTGAAGCTCTATCCTCGGTTCATGGGAATTTGATAGTTGTTGGAGACGACTCCCAAAGCATATATTCATTCAGAGGGGCTTTATTTAAAAACATAAAAGATTTCATTGAAGATGAGAGAACAAAAGTTTTCAAAATACAAAGTAATTACAGAAGTACCTCTGATATAGTAGGCTTTATTAATCATCTAATGCCGTCTAACTCTGTTCCTAAAGTCCTCAAACCCAAAAGAAAAAGTTATTTAAAACCTTTTGTTGTGGAAACTTTTGACGATTTAGAACAAGCCGATGCCGTAGTCAAAATCATAGAAGATAAATTAAAAGAAGGTTTAGAGTACAAAGATATCGCAGTACTATATAGATCACATTCGTTATCAATGGTATTACAACAAAAATTGGATTCAAAAGGGATTCCTTACAGAATACTATCTGGGTTGAGATTCATCGAAACCGCCCATATTAAAGACATATTAGCTTTTTTAAAGATATTAAACAATCCTTTAGATAAGATTTCATGGATGAGAGTTTTAAAATTATTCCCTGGAATTGGTAACAAAACAGCAACCAGGATTTATGAAGAATTAGAAACCAAAATAAATGAAGAACAGGATAACATCTCAAATATATTGAAAGAAACTGAAATAAATAAATTCAAAACACCCCTTGAATTATTGACAAAACTTTTTGAAAAGAAAGAAAGTACTCCTGACGAGTTGATAGATATTGTTTATCAGGATTTCTACCAAGAATATTCTTTCTTAACCTTTACGGATTCTAAATCTAGAAACATGGATATTGAAAGATTTAGTGAAATTGCTAGTAGATACGATTCCGTAAGTGCTTTTATAGAAGATTTGACGCTTAGCGAAGAGATTGGGGTAATGGCTCCAAGCAGAGATAAAGATGAAAATAAGTTGACTTTGACAACGGTTCATGGGGCAAAAGGGTTGGAGTGGAAAGTAGTTATTCTCATATCTGTAAACCCAGGAGATTTTCCCAACGGACTTGCAATTAAGGAACAAAAATTAGAAGAAGAAGAAAGGCTCTTCTATGTTGCTATTACAAGGGCAAAGAATGAATTATACATTTTAAAACAATTAACTGGTACAACCAACCCTTATCTAAAAAATTCGTTTTATTTTGTTAAAAAAGAAAACGACTTTATCAAAAAAATTCCAGAGGAAATGGTCAATCTTTTGAGAATCAATTATAAATAACAGTATATTATTTAAATTGTTATATTTAATTAATTTTTAATTAAGGTCTAATAATGTAAAATATCCACTGGCGTTTTTCTATTTTTTAAAATATATGAAAACCATACATTCTATCAATAAGTAATTAAAATAAAGCAGAAGGAGGTGAACTCTCATTTTCGAGGGTATTATTTTAGTGGTTCCCCTTGAGATGAGAAAAATCTAAGTGCCAACGATTAATCAATTAATAAGATATGGAAGAAAATCTGTAAAGAAAAAGACCAAATCTCCTGCATTACGAGGTAACCCTCAAAAACGGGGTGTTTGTGTAAGAGTATCAACTATGACCCCGAAAAAGCCTAATTCAGCTTTAAGGAAGATTGCAAGGGTTAAACTATCGAATGGAATTGAAGTAACTTGTTATATACCAGGAGAAGGTCATAATCTGCAAGAACATTCTAACGTTTTGGTAAGAGGTGGAAGGGTAAAGGATTTGCCTGGCGTAAGGTATAAGATAATCAGAGGAACTTTGGACGCTGCTGGTGTTGAAGGTAGAAAACAAGGTAGAAGCAAATACGGTACCAAAAAACCAAAGGCTTAATAAGGAGGCTCTTTACTGAATGAGAAGAAGAACTGCTGAAAAAAGAGACATAGTTCCAGATCCTGTTTATGGAGATGTTTTGCTTTCTAAATTTATAAATAGGTTGATGTATGATGGGAAAAAATCTTTAGCTCAAGAAATAGTGTATTCTTCTTTGCAAAAATTGGCTGAAACTACAAAAGAAGATCCCATAGAGGCTTTTCATAAAGCAATAGATAATGTTAAACCTTTAGTAGAAGTCAGATCAAGAAGGGTCGGAGGTTCAACATATCAAGTACCTTTTGAGGTACCTGAAAATAGAGCTACTTCTTTAGCTATAAGATGGATAGTTACTTCTGCGCAATCGAAAAAAGGCAGAGATATGATTAGCAAACTATCTCAAGAGTTGATAGACGCGTATAACAATACAGGACCTTCTGTGAAAAAGAAAGAAGATGTTCATAGGATGGCTGAAGCGAATAGAGCTTTTGCACATTTCAGATGGTAGTATAGCAGTTTAGTAGGAGGGATTGTTTTGAAAGAAAGATTATACCCCATAGAAAAAATAAGAAATATAGGAATAGTTGCCCATATAGATGCAGGAAAAACAACTACTACCGAAAGAATTTTATTTTATACGGGGACAAAACACAAATTGGGAAATGTTGATGAAGGTACAACCGAAACAGATTGGATGGATCAAGAAAAAGAAAGAGGTATTACCATAACCTCGGCGGCAACTTCTGCCTTTTGGAAGGATCATAGGATAAATATAATTGATACACCAGGCCACGTTGATTTTACAGTTGAGGTTGAAAGATCATTACGTGTTTTAGATGGTGCTATTGCCGTTTTTGACGCTCAAGTTGGGGTTGAACCACAATCTGAAACAGTCTGGAGGCAAGCTGACAGATACCAAGTGCCAAGAATTGCCTTTATGAATAAAATGGATAAAATTGGGGCAAATTTTTTTAACGCTATACAAACAATGAAAGATAAGTTGGGGGCAAATCCTATAGCTTTACAAGTACCAATAGGTTCTGAGTCGGATTTTGAAGGCGTAGTTGATTTGCTAACGATGGAGGCACTATATTGGAAAGATGAAAATGGTCAAACAATTGAAAGAACTAGTATTCCAGATGATTTAATAGATTTTTGTGAATCGAAGAGAGAGGATTTAATTGCCACAATTGCAGAAGTTGATGAAGACATAATGGAACTTTATATAGAAGAAGAAGAAATTCCTGTGGATAAATTAAAAGAAGCGATAAGAAAATCAACCATTCAAAATAAAATAGTGCCCGTCCTTTGTGGGAGCTCCTTTAAAAACAAAGGTGTTCAACCATTATTGGATTCAGTTATTGATTATCTTCCTTCTCCTTTAGATATGCCTCCTGTTAAAGCATTCGATGGAATGACGGGAGAGTTTGTAAAAGACGTTCTTCCCTCCGAAAGCGAAGATTTTTTCGCCTTAGCTTTTAAGATTATGGCTGACCCGTTTATTGGTAAGTTAACTTTTGCCAGAGTCTATTCAGGAACTTTAAAGAAGGGTAGTTATGTAGTCAATACCACAAAAAATAAAACAGAAAGGGTAGCTAGACTTGTTTTTCTTCACGCTGACAAAAGGGAAGAAGTTGATTACATAAGGGCTGGAGACATTGTTGGATTAATTGGTTTAAAGGATACTTCTACTGGGGATACACTCTCAGATAAAGAATGTAACATGGTTTTAGAAAAACTGGAGTTCCCAGAACCCGTTATTTCGGTTTCCATTGAACCTGAAACCAAAGATGATGAAGCCAAATTGGGGAAAGCTCTTAATGCTTTAACAGAGGAAGACCCAAGTTTAAGAAGTTTTGTTGATCATGAAACCGGAGAAACTATATTATCCGGAATGGGAGAATTGCACTTAGATATTATCATTGAGAGAATTAAAAGAGAATACAAGGTGAACGTTAAAGTAGGCCAACCGCGTGTGGCATACAAAGAAACGATCAAACTCCCAGCCGAAGCTGAAGGAAAATATATCAGGCAAACGGGAGGGCGAGGACAGTATGGGCATGTTAAACTTAGAGTTGAACCGTTGCCTCTGAATAGTGAAAAAGAATTCGAATTTGTGGATAAAATAGTAGGAGGAGTCATACCAAAAGAGTATATACCAGCCATAGAGAATGGTGTAAAAGAAAGTATGCTCGATGGTGTCTTATTAGGATATCCAATGGTTGCTGTGAAAGTGGAAGTTTTTGACGGTTCCTACCATGAAGTTGACTCTTCAGAAATGGCCTTTAAAATAGCTGCATCTATGGCTTTTAAAGATGCTGTTAAAAAAGCCAAACCAGTTTTGTTAGAGCCTGTCATGAAAGTTGACGTTACAACTCCTGAAGAATATATGGGGGATATAATTGCAGATTTAAGCTCAAGAAGAGGAAGAATAGAAAGTTTTGAAAACGTTGGAGGAACGAACATCAGAGTAGTACATGCTTATGTTCCGTTATCAGAACTATTTGGATACGCCACCATAATGAGATCTCTTTCGCAAGGAAGAGCAACCAGTTCGATTCAATTTTCTCATTATGAAGAAGTTCCTGAGCAAGTAACTCAAAAACTTTTAAGTAGGGAATAAGGTTCAAATTGGGATCGAAGGGGAGCTATAATATACCATTTTAAAATTTCTAAAGACCGTATAATAATAATTTACAAGGAGGAGATAGAACAATGGCTAAAGAGAAGTTCGTTAGGGCAAAGGCACACATGAACGTAGGGACTATCGGTCATATTGACCATGGGAAAACAACTTTAACCGCAGCTATAACCAAAGCTTTATCTTACAAAGGTGGAGCAGACTTCACACCTTTTGACATGATAGATAAAGCCCCTGAAGAAAAAGCAAGAGGAATCACCATCAGCGTTTCACACGTTGAATATCAAACAGAAAAAAGACATTATGCACATATAGATTGTCCAGGTCACGCAGACTATATAAAAAATATGATAACTGGTGCAGCGCAAATGGATGGAGCTATCTTGGTTGTAGCCGCAACTGATGGTGTTATGCCACAAACGAGAGAACATGTTTTGTTAGCAAGGCAGGTTAACGTTCCAGCTATAACTGTTTTTATAAACAAAGTTGACATGGTTGATGACGAAGAATTAATAGACTTAGTAGAAATGGAAGTTAGAGACCTTCTAAGTAGCTACGAATTCCCAGGAGATGAAGTTCCAGTTATAAGGGGCTCAGCTCTAAAGGCATTGGAAGAAGATAACCCAGATGGTCCTTGGACACAAAAGATATATGAACTTATGGATGCGGTTGATTCTTACTTCCCAGATCCAGTAAGAGAAATTGACAAACCTTTCTTGATGCCCATAGAAGATATTTTCAGCATTACTGGAAGGGGAACGGTTGTTACTGGAAGAATTGAAAGAGGTGTTGTCCACACCGGAGATCAAGTTGAAATAATTGGTTTGAGTTATGAAACAAAAAAGACTGTAGTAACCGGAGTTGAGATGTTTAGAAAAATACTCGATGAAGGTGAAGCCGGAGACAACGTTGGATGTCTTTTAAGAGGTATAGAAAAAGATGAAGTAAAAAGAGGTCAAGTACTTGCTGCTCCTGGTTCAATCACGCCACACAAAAAATTCAAGGCAGAGGTATACGTATTGAAAAAGGAAGAGGGGGGAAGACACACACCTTTTACCAAAGGTTACAGACCTCAATTTTATATTAGAACAGCAGATGTTACGGGAACTCTTGTAGAATTTTCCAGTGGAGCAGAGATGGTAATGCCAGGCGACAACATCAATATGACAGTAGAATTAATCTATCCTGTAGCTCTCGAAACTGGAATGAGATTCGCTATAAGAGAAGGCGGAAGGACCGTAGGAGCCGGTGTTGTTACAGAAATAATTGAATAATAAATTTGAAAGTTTTATTGTACGGGGAGCTTCAGCTCCCCTTACTAATGAGTTCAAAGGAGGTTAATAAAAAAATTATGGCCGGTAATAACTACATAAAAATAAGGTTAAAGGGATACGACCATAGATTACTGGACGAATCGTCCAAAAAAATCATAGATGCCGTAAAAGATACAGAAGCTAAAGTTTCCGGTCCTATTCCATTACCAAATAAGAGAACTGTGTATTCGGTTATAAGATCCCCACATAAATATTCTTATTCAATGGAACAATTTGAAAAAATCGTTCATAAAAGAGTTATATACATCTACAATGCTTCATCCGAGACAGTTACTAAACTGTTGAAAGTCAACATTCCGGCGGGAGTATCAGTAGACATAAAAGCTTGATGCCATTGTAATTTTTAAAAAATTAATACAGATATCATTCGGGCTCTGGAGGTCAACTACCCTCGTCTAAAGACGGAGACAAAAAGTCTCGGAGTTGACCAGCCTAAGTTCCAAGACAGCCTCACGGCGGATAAGAGAGACAGCCTTACGGCAAAGTTGGAGAACTACGTTATTCTGGTCATGACACCTTGGAATGCCCGAGCCAGTTCCAAGCTCTGTCGTTCAACATTAAACAGGCATACGGGGTTGAAGTCAGTGTGTTGAATGTAAAAAAGCCAGAATAACATTGGCGAGGCTCACATTACCCTGATAGGGAGAAAGGAAGGTAACTTCCGTGCAAAGGGTATTCGTATTAGATAAAAACAAGAGACCACTTATGCCATGCCATCCTGCTAGGGCAAGAGAGTTATTGAAGAAAGGGAAAGCAGCAGTATTTCGATACCATCCATTCACAATTATTCTGAAAGATCGTGCAGGCGGCGACACGCAACCTACGCATGTTAAGATCGATCCTGGAAGTAAGATCACTGGAGTTGCTTTAATAGGCAATTTTAAGAATGGTAAGAAAGTTATTTGGAGCGCTGAAATTCAACACAGAGGACAAAGTATCAAAAAAGCGTTAGATACTCGTAGAGCTTTAAGACGTTCACGAAGAAACCGAAAGACAAGGTATCGTAAAGCAAGGTTTGATAACAGGGAACGATCAAAAGATTGGTTACCACCTAGTCTTATGAGTCGTGTAGAAAATATACTCACATGGATCAAACGTATGAGACACTTTGCACTAATTACAGGTATTTCAATGGAGTTAGTCCGTTTTGACACTCAAAAGCTACAAAATCCAGAGATCAAGGGAATAGAGTATCAACGAGGAACACTGTATGGATACGAAATAAAAGAGTATCTCCTTGAAAAATGGGGTAGGAAATGTGTATATTGTGGTAAAGAGAATGTACCGTTAGAAATAGAACATATCATACCCAAATCTAAAGGTGGAAGTGACAGAATAAGTAATTTAACATTAGCCTTTCACGAATGTAATCAGAAGAAAGGTAATCAATCTATCGAAGAATTCTTAGCCAATAATCCAGAAAGGTTAAACCAAATTAAATCAGAATCAAAGAAATCACTCAAAGATACAGCAGCAGTCAACGCAACACGTTGGTATCTATTCAACCAGTTAAAGAAAGAAAGATTACTTATCGAAGTTGGAACTGGAGGAAAAACAAAGTACAATCGTGAGACACAAAATTATCCCAAGAAACATTGGATAGATGCAGCTTGTGTAGGAGAAAGTGGTCAAAATGTTCAAATTGAACCTGATATGCAAGTTTTAGAAATCACAGCGATGGGTCATGGAACACGTAAGATGTGTAATGTAGATAAATATGGTTTTCCAAGAAGTCATCGCCGAGCAAAAAACGCCCCGAACGGGGTCAAGGGAAGAACATATATGGGATACAAAACAGGCGATATAGTATTGGCAGTTATACCAAAAGGGAAAAATGCAGGTATCCATATTGGACGAATTGCAATACGTCAACAACCAAATTTCAAGTTGAATGATCTAGATGGTATAAATCCAAAATATTTGAGGTTATTGCAAAGGAATGACGGTTATGGATATCAAACAGCAAGAAAGGAGGGAGAAAAATTACTGCATTCCTCTTACCACTAAAGAGGCGAGTCTTCTGCAGTAGTTTTTCGAGAAAATATGAAAGGAATTTTAGGAAAAAAAGTTGGAATGACTCGAATTTTTAAAGATGAAAAAGCCATCCCGGTGACAGTTATCAAAGCTGGACCATGTGTGGTAGTTCAAAAGAAAACTATAGCAACAGATGGATACAACGCCATTCAGATAGGTTTTGAAGAGATAACTGAAAGAAAAGCAAACAAACCGTTGATGGGTCATTTCAAAAAAGCACAAGTACAACCTTTAAGGTATTTAAGAGAATTTAGAGTAGATAATGTAGATGATTACGAAATTGGGCAAAAAATCGATGTGTCAATTTTTTCCGAAGGAGAAAAGATTGATTTAATAGGAAAATCAAAAGGTCGAGGATACTCAGGTGTCATGAAAAGATGGAATTTTAGAGGTGGAGAAAATTCACATGGCTCAAAATTTCATAGAGGTCTGGGATCAACAGGAATGGCTACATATCCTTCAAAGGTATTCAAAGGGAAAAAGATGCCCGGTCAATATGGAAATGAAAGGGTAACCATTCAAAACTCAGAAGTAGTTTACATTGATGTACAAAACAATATAATAGCGGTCAAAGGCGGAGTTCCAGGAGCGAGGGGCGGATTGGTAACAATAAGAGAAGCCGTTAAGGCAAAGCGCCCAAAAACGAAGTAAGGAGGTCTATTAGGAAATGTCACAGATAGATGTATACAATATTCAAAATGAAAAAGTTGGAACGTTAGATCTAAAAGATGAAATCTTTAACATTGATCCAAATATGGATGTACTATATAGGTACGTTGATATGCAATTAACCAACAAAAGGGCAGGGACAGCTTCTACTAAGACTAGAAGTGAAGTTAGAGGAGGAGGCCGAAAACCGTGGCCTCAAAAGCATTTGGGTAGAGCAAGAGCCGGATCGATTAGATCCCCTCTTTTCCGACACGGTGGAGTAGCTTTTGGGCCAAAACCCAGGGAATTTCACAAAGACCTCAACAAAAAAATGAAAAGACTAGCTTTAAAGTCTGCCTTAAGTGTCAGGTATAGAGAAAATAATTTAATTGTCTTAGATGATGTTAAATTTGAAAAGCCGAGAACGAAAGATGTAAAAAATATTTTGGCCAAATTTGGTGTGGAAAGTAAAAAAGTTTTATTTTTATTACCTTATAACCAGGAACCTTACGAAAACTTCAAACTGTCAGCAAGGAATTTGCCGAAAGTGAAAGTAATTATAGCGGATAACCCTGGTCAAAATAAAAAGAATGTGGACGGTTTAAATGTATTCGATTTAATAAACAATGAAAAAATTGTGCTTACCAAGGAAATGGTTAATAAAATCGAGGAGGTGATCGGCTGATGGAGCTTCAAAAAGCTTACGATATTATTATTAGGCCGATCTTAACAGAAAAAACCTATTCTCTTATGCAAGAACGAAAATACACATTTGAAGTTGTAAAAAATGCTACTAAACCAGAAATAAAGGAAGCCATCGAAACAATATTCAAAGTCAAAGTAGAAAAAGTGTACGTAATGAATATGAAACCCAAACCAAAAAGATTGGGAAGAAGTGAAGGGTATACCAGAGGATGGAAAAAAGCAATAGTTAAATTAGGAGAAGGTTACGTTATAAGAGAATTGCAAGGCAGTTTGTAGGAGAGGTGAATAAATAATGGCGTTAAAACAATACAAGCCCGTAACACCTTCACGAAGATATATGACGACTTCAGATTTTTCTGAATTATCAAAAGTAAAACCTGAAAAGAGTTTACTGGAACCATTGAAAAAAACAGGTGGAAGGAACCACTATGGTCGAGTTACAATGAGGCATCGTGGTGGTGGGCATAAAAGAAAATACAGAGTAATCGACTTTAAAAGAAATAAAGTAAATATCCCCGCAAAAGTTGCCTCAATAGAGTACGATCCTAACAGAAGCGCAAGGATAGCTCTATTAGTATACGCAGATGGAGAAAAAAGGTATATATTAGCTCCCAAGGGATTAAAAGTTGGAGAAACTGTAATGAGTGGTGCAAATGCTGAAATCAAAGTTGGTAATTGCCTACCTTTGGAGAATATTCCTTTAGGAACGCTAGTACACAACATAGAATTTGAACCAGGCAGAGGTGGAAAAATAGCAAAATCCGCAGGAACTTATGCTCAGTTAATGGCTAAAGAAGGTAAATATGCACTTTTAAAAATGCCTTCTACTGAGTTGAGAAGGGTTCGCTTAAGTTGCATGGCCACCATTGGTGTAGTAAGCAACGAAGACCATTCCAACGAAGTTTACGGTAAAGCCGGAAAAACCAGATGGTTGGGAAGAAGGCCCAAGGTAAGAGGTATGGTGCAAAATCCAGTAGACCACCCGATGGGTGGTGGAGAAGGTAGAAGTAAAGGTCACATTCCTAAATCTCCATGGGGAACCCCTGCTAAAGGATATAAAACAAGAAGAGGGAAAAAACAATCCGATAAATTTATCGTAAGAAGAAGAGTAAAGTAAGTATTTTTAGCCTTGTGGGCGGGCTGCGGGGCGAAGGGGCGCTGAAAGAAGCTTTAGAGTTTCTGAAGACAGTATAAACAGAAAAAGCAAGGAGGTGCAATAGGTGGGAAGATCTTTGAAAAAAGGTCCATATGTTCATCCAAGTCTCATTAAAAAGATCAGAGAGATGAACGAAAAAGGTGAAAAAAAGGTTATTAAAACATGGTCAAGGGCCTCGATGATTCTACCAGAAATGGTTGGGCACACAATAGCGGTTCATAACGGAATGAAACACATACCCGTTTATATAACTGAACAAATGATTGGTCATAGATTGGGTGAGTTTTCTCCAACCAGAAGGTTTGGAGGGCATCCAGACAAAAAAGCGGTTAAAGGAAAGATTGAAAAGCAAGGTTGAGGAGGGTAGTTTATGGCTACTAATACTAATGTTTCTAGAGTTCAACAAGATGGTAGAAAAGTAAAAAGATCTACATATCATAGATTAAGAAAAGAAAAAGAAGCTTCTGAACCAATTGTTGAAGCAAGAGCAGTTACAAAATACGTAAGAATATCACCTAAGAAAGCTAGATCTATGGCAAACTCAATAAGGAATAAAGACATAAGTGAAGCACTTCAAATACTCACTTTTAGTCCAAAAAAATCAGCACGTATACTATACAAAACTTTGATGTCGGCTATTGCTAATGCCGAGAACAATTTTGGATTAAACGCTGAAAATCTCTATGTTTCTGAAATAATGGTGAATGAAGGTCCTAGGTTAAAAAGATTATGGCCAAGGTCTCATGGAAGAGCAGATATCCTTCAAAAAAGAATGAGCCATATTTATATAACCGTGAGAGACAAAAGTGCCGATAAATAAAGTGAGGTGAAATAAGTGGGATCAAAAGTGCATCCGAACGGTTTCAGATTAGGAAACAACAAAAATTGGAAATCTGTATGGTTTAACGAAAAGAATTATTCAGATTATTTACATGAAGATGAAAAGATAAGGAATTATCTAAAATCAAATTACGAAGCCGCTGGGATTTCGGAGATATTAATTGAAAGACCTAGTGATTCGTTAATAAGAATAGATATCTATGGTGCGAGACTAGGAATTTTGATTGGACGTAAAGGCGCAGAAATGAAAAAAATCAGAGATGATTTGAAAAACATAGTAGGGGATAAAGATGTTAAGGTCTACGCTCAAGAAGTAAAAAATCCTTACGTTGACGCTCAACTCATAGCTGAAGATGTATCCGGTCAACTTCAAAGAAGGGTCTCACACAAAGTTGCTATGAAAAGAGCTATAACCAACGCCATGAGACGAGGCGCTAAAGGCGTAAAAATTATGGTTTCTGGAAGGCTTGGTGGTGCAGAAATAGCAAGAACCGAATGGTATATGGAAGGTAGATTACCTCTTCAAACCTTGAGATCAAACATTGATTATGCGGTAGTTCATTCTCAAACTAAATACGGCACCATAGGGATAAAAGTTTGGGTCTATCATGGTGATACGCTAATTCAATAATATTTCCTCCAGTCCTCCCACTCCTTTGGGCGGGCTACGAGGCTAAAGGGTGCTGAAGCAAGTTAAAAACTGTAGAAATGGTAAAAAAGGAGGAAATCCTAAATGTTAATGCCTAAAAGAGTAAAATACAGAAAACAACAACGTGGAACAGTCAGAGGAATGACAAAAGGTGGTAGTTTGGTACATTCCGGTGACTGGGGATTAAAAGCAATGGAAAGCTCATGGATAACTGCTCAACAGATCGAAGCATGTAGGTTATCTATGGTTAGAACCTTAAAAAGAACAGGAAACATATGGATTAACATTTTTCCTGATAAACCAGTAACTTCCAAAGGTATTGGAACAAGGCAAGGAAAAGGTAAAGGTGATGTGGAAGGTTGGGTAGCTGTTGTTAAGAAGGGAAGGGTAATGTTTGAAATAGGTGGAGTCGATGAAGCAACTGCAAAAAGGGCATTAGAGTATGCCGCCTCCAAACTACCGATAAGGACTAAGATAGTTCAAAGATATGAAATAGGAGGGGAGCTCTGATGAGAATAACTGAGATGAGAGAATTAACAGACGAAGAGCTCAATGAAGAATTAAATAATTTGAAAGAGAAATTATTTCAATTGAGGTTTCAACTTGAACTCGGACAACTAAAAAATTCTTCAAGTATTAAACAAGTAAAGAAAGATATAGCTCGAATAAAAACCATCCTCAAAGAAAGGGAACTCGGAATAAGGAGGTAAATTTCATGTCTAAAAAGATAATAACTGGAAAAGTTATCAGCAATGCGATGGACAAAACGATAACGGTAGAAACAGACAGACTGACCAAACATCCCAAATACCACAAATTTGTTAGAAAAACCAGAAGATACCATGCACATGACGAAAACAACGAATGTGAGATTGGTGATATTGTTGAAATAGAAGAATCCAGAAAGCTTTCCAAAACAAAGGCTTTTGTTTTAAAAAGAATTGTAAGAAAAAATATTTTATCGGAAGAAGTTGAAACACCCGACTCAGTTGAAGAAGAAGTAAAAGAAGCCTTTGGAGGTGAGGTTGATGGTACAACTAGAGAGTAAAATTAAAGTTGCTGATAACTCTGGAGCAAAAGTTCTAAGAGTTATTAAAGTACTCGGAGGGTTTCATAAAGCGAAAGGAACCGTAGGAGATACTGTTGTTTGCTCCGTTAGAGAAGCCATACCTCACACGGATTTAAAAAAGGGTCAAGTGGTTCAAGCTGTAATTGTCAGGACGAAAAAAGAGATAAAAAGAAAAGATGGAACTTATATCAGATTCGATGACAATGCTGCCGTACTGGTTGATAAAAATAAGCTACCGTTAGGTACAAGGGTTTTTGGCCCGGTAGCCAGAGAAGTTCGAGAAAAAGGATACGCCAAGATAGCATCGTTAGCGAAGGAAGTGTGGTGAAAATATGAATAAAATAAAAAGAGACGACACAGTAATGGTAATTTCTGGAAAAGATAAAGGAAAAAGAAGCAAAGTTTTAAGGGTTATTCCAAAGGAAAACAAAGTTATTGTGGATAACGTAAACGTCGTCAAGAAACATCAAAGGCCTACTCAAAAGATGAGAGAAGGGGGAATTATCGAGCAACCCAGTCCTATTGATATTTCAAATGTTATGTTAGTTTGTCCAAATTGTGATCAAAAAACTAGAGTGGGATTTAAATTTCTTGAAGATGGAAGCAAAGTAAGATATTGCAAAAAATGTGGTGAAATAGTCGAAAAATCTTAATTCATTTAAACTTTTGAAACGCGGTAAAAATTTTGTGGATAGGTAAGGGAAGAAGCAAAAAGGAGGACAGTCAATGGAAAAAGTTCAGTATATACCTCTAAAAGACAGATACAAAGAAGTAGTAATACCTTCTATGATGAAAGAATTTAACTACAAAAACGAGTTACAAGTACCAAAACTTGTAAAAATAGTTGTTAATATGGGAGTTGGAGAAGGTTCCAGAAACAGAGCAGTTGTTGAAAAACATGCTCAAGAGTTAACGAAGATAGTAGGGCAAAAAGCCTTAATAACAAAGGCAAAAAAAAGTGTTGCCAATTTTAAGGTTAGAGAAGGAATGCCAATAGGTGTAAAAGTAACCTTGAGAGGTTGGAAAATGTATAATTTCTTGTATAAATTAAACCATGTTGTATTACCAAAATTAAGAGATTTCAGAGGGCTACCATCTGATTCTTTCGATGGAAGAGGCAATTATACCTTTGGAATTCCCGAACAACTAATTTTTCCAGAAATTAGGCCTGATGATATAAATAGAATTCAGGGTATGGATATAACAATCGTTACCACGGCTAAAACTGATGAAGAAGCAAGGAAGCTTTTAGAATATTTTGGTTTCCCGTTACAAAAATCATGAATGGAGGTTGTGATAAATGGCGAAAAAGTCGCTTATAGAAAAATCCAAAAGAACGCCAAAGTATAAAACAAGAGTTTACTCACGATGTAAAGTTTGTGGTAGGCCAAGAGCTGTTTATAGAGAATTTGGTTTATGCAGAATATGTTTCAGAGAAAAAGCTCTAGAAGGTAAACTTCCTGGAGTTAAGAAGGCTAGCTGGTAAGGAGGGAAAAACGAATGTGGAGCGATCCGGTAGCTGATATGCTAACCAGAATAAGGAACGCCAACTCGGTATTCAAAGAGAGTGTAGAAATACCCGCTTCGAACTTAAAAAGAGATATTTTAGAAATAATGAAAAGAGAAGGATTTATCAATGATTATAAATTCATAGACGATGGTAAGCAAGGAATACTCAAAGTCTATTTAAAGTACAAAGGAACTAGAAGGGATAAAAAACCTATAATGGAAGGAATCATAAAGGTTTCAAAAAGCGGAAGAAGAGTATATGTTAACACACGTAACATACCAAAAGTCAAAGGTGGATTAGGTATAGCAATACTCTCAACGTCCTTAGGAGTAATGACCGATAAAGAAGCAAGAGAGAAAAAAGTTGGTGGAGAAGTAATCTGTTATGTATGGTGAGGAGGTGCCTAGATGCCACAATCGAGAATAGCTGATAAACCAACAATTATTCCTGATGGTGTAGAATTATCTGTGGATGGACAAACAATAAAAATCAAAGGTAAAAAAGGTGAATTAAGTCTAAATTTACCTGAATATTTGGAAGTTGAAAAAGGTAACAACGAATTAATTATTAACTCAAAAGAAGGCGTGGTTAAAAGAAGTTCAGACGAAAAGCGATTAAAAGCGCTCAGAGGTACTTACACTTCTCATTTGAGAAACATGATTAAAGGTGTAACTGAAGGATACCAAAAAGAATTGGAGATTACTGGTATTGGATACAGAGCGCAACTTCAAGGAAACAATTTAGTTTTGAATATTGGTTATTCAAACCCAGTAGAATTTCCTGTACCTGAAGGAATAACAATAGAGGTTCCACAACCCACAAGAGTGGTGGTTAAAGGTATAGATAAATACAAAGTTGGAGAAGCTGCTGCAAGAATAAGAAATTTAAGAAAAGTTAACGTATACAGCGGTAAAGGTATAAAGTACATTGGAGAAAGTGTTTTAAGAAAAGAAGGAAAGAAAGTTTAAAATATTTCCGCAAAGGAGGTCCCTTTTAAATTGATAAAACAATTAGACAAAAAAGCACTTCGACAAAAAAGGCATTTAAGAGTAAGAAAAAGGGTAAGAGGAACGCCAGAAAAACCAAGATTAACAGTCTTTAAAAGTCAAAAGCACATATACGCTCAAATTATAGACGATACTAAAGGAGTTACATTGGTATCCGCTTCAACAACACAAAAACAACTGAAAGAAAAATTAGAAAAAACATGGGATGATAACGCTGCAAAAGAAGTAGGAAAACTCATCGCTGAAAAAGCCAAAGAAAAAGGTATAACAGAAATCGTTTTTGATAGAAGCGGGTACAAATACCATGGCAAAGTAAAAGCTCTTGCTGAAGCAGCAAGAGAAACGGGCTTAAAGTTTTAGGAGGTGTTGGTAATTTATGCCGAACGATCAGAAAGTAAAAGCTACTGATGCTGCAAATGAATTAGAAGAAAGAGTAATCGAAATTCGAAGAGTCAGCAAAGTAACTAAAGGTGGAAAAACTATTTCGTTTCGTGCAGTTTCGGTGGTAGGTAATCGAAATGGAAAAGTAGGAATAGGAATTGGGAATGCTCGAGAAGTTCCACAAGCTATCCGAAAATCAATTGAAAATGCAAAAAACAATATGATAGAAGTCCCCGTTAAAAATGGAACTATCCCTTACGAAGTAATCGGTGAACAAGATGCTTCCACAGTATTATTGTTTCCTGCAGGGCCAGGTACTGGTGTTATTGCTAGTTCAGCTGTAAGAGCTGTTGTTGAATTAGCAGGAATAGATAATATTCTAAGTAAATCTATTAGTTCAACAAACGTATTAAATTTAGCTAAAGCTACTTACAACGGATTAAAAAAGTTGAGATCTCCTCAAGAAATTGCAAAGTTAAGAGATTTATCTGTAAAACAAGTATTTTTTGGTGCACACGAGGGGGTATGAGTGATGTCAAGTCTAAAGATAAAGTTAGTAAGAGGAAGAGCAGGGAAGAACAAAAGACAATTAGCTACTCTCGATGCTTTAGATTTAACTAGAAAAGATAAAGTGGTAATAAAACCTGACAATCCGCAAATTAGAGGAATGATAAGAACCGTACATCACTTAGTCGAGTGGGAAGAAATCGATTCTTAAAAAAACAAACCGTAAATAAGGAGGCTATATACATGCCACTTAAAATAGAAGATCTAAAACCTACACCAGGATCAAGAAAACCTAAGAAAAGGGTAGGAAGAGGAATTGGCTCAGGATTAGGAAAAACATCTGGAAAAGGGCACAAGGGTCAAAAGGCTAGAGGAAAAGGTAAAATAAGCAAAATCTTTGAAGGTGGACAAACAAACATCATTAGAAGAACCCCAAAATATGGATTCTCCAATAAACCATTCAAAAAAGTATATTCTATTGTAAATGTAGATACATTAGAAAAGTATTTCTCTGAAAATGAAGAAGTAACACCAGATATACTTCTAGAAAAGAAAGTAATAAAGAAATTGAACGATGGAGTAAAAATACTAGGAAAAGGAGAAATATCAAAACCTCTTGTTGTCAAAGCTCACCTTTTTTCTCAAACAGCTAGAGAGAAAATCGAAGCTGTTGGCGGGAAAATAGAGGTGATTGAATAATATGTTCAAAGCCTTTAGAAACGTTTTTAGGATTCCTGAATTAAGGGATAGAGTTATATTCACCTTTTTAGCGTTGATAGGGTTTAGGATAGGTATTTACATCCCCATTCCTGGAATAAATGTTGAGGCATGGCAAGCTGCTTTAAGTGGAGCAGCTCAAGGAGCAGTTGGAGGGTTCATCGGTTTTTTTGACGTCTTTGCTGGTGGTGCATTAAGCAATTTATCTATATTTGTTCTCTCAGTAACCCCATATATTACTGCTTCGATCATTTTTCAACTTCTCTCTTCTGTAATACCTAGTTTAAAAGAGATGTTGAGAGAAGGCGAAAGTGGGAGAAAAAAATTTGCTCACTACACCCGGATGTTAACGTTAGTATTAGCTTTCGGACAAGGATTACTAATGTCCATAGCTGCAAATAATTACAGATCCCCCAACCTATCACCAGTTCTTTTCGTAACTTTAGCAACCGTTTCTATAGCAGCGGGGACGATGTTTTTACTATGGATAGGTGAATTAATCACCGAAAAAGGAATAGGAAACGGAGTATCCGTTTTAATATTCGCTGGTATAGTATCGAGGTACCCTACATACGCAGCTGAAGCTCTCATAGGTTTAACCCCTTTAGAATGGATACTGTTAGCGGCGGTTGCCATATTTATAGTAATAGCAGTAGTAGCGGTTCAAACCTCTGAAAGAAGAATTAATATCCAATATGCAAAAAGAGTAGTCGGCACAAAAATTTATGGAGGTTCCTCGACATATTTACCTATTAAGGTAAATGGTGGAGGAGTAATTCCAATAATCTTTGCATCGGCTATTATGACTCTACCCAGTATGATTGCTGGGGTAACCGCAACTACTGTAGACGATAGAATATTTGCCATAGGTGCTCCGCTTTACCTTGTCCTGTATGGTTTGTTAGTTTTCTTTTTTACATACTTTTACAGTTCTGTTGTTATGGATCCAAACGACGTGGCAGATAATATACGAAATTATGGTGGGTTCATACCAGGTTTAAGACCAGGGAAACCAACTGTTAATTACATCACTTCCGTTATGACAAGGGTAACCTTCATAGGTGCACTCTTTTTAGTGGTCATTGCTTTGGTACCCTATTTTATCAGAGGTGCTTCAGGAATGCAACAAATCTGGATAGGTGGTACCAGCACACTAATAGCAGTTGGAGTTGCTTTAGACATAGTTCAACAAATTGAACAGCACATGATAGTTAGACAGTATGAAGGCTTCATGAAAAAAGGAAGGCTACGAGGAAGGAGATGAATTTTCGGTGAGACTTTTGTTTTTCGGACCACCTGGTGCAGGTAAAGGAACCCAAGCGAAAATGGTAGCCAAAGAGTTTGATATTGTACATATATCCACTGGAGATATTTTAAGAGATACGGTTAGCAAAGGTACAGAATTAGGTAAAAAGGCTAAAGCAATTATGGATCGTGGAGAATTAGTTTCAGATGAGATAATGAATAATCTGGTAAAAGAAAAACTGCAAGAGTTAGATTCTTTTATTCTTGACGGTTATCCTAGAACTTTAGACCAAGCAAAATTTTTGGACGGTGCAACAAAAGACTTAAAAAAAGAAATAGATGCGGCGGTACTGATAGATGTTTCAGAAGAAGAAATAGTCAAAAGGATAAGTAATAGAAGGGTCTGTCCAAACTGTGGCAAAGTATATAATTTAATTACACTTAAACCAAAAGAAGACGAAAAATGTGATGTATGTGGCACAAAATTAATTCAAAGAGACGACGATAAAGAAGAAGTAGTCAGAGAAAGGTACAAAGTATATAAGAAAAACACTGAGCCCGTAATAGAATATTATAGAAAAAATAACAAAATAATTACAATAGACGGCGCCCAAAATGTTGAAGACGTTACAAAAGAATTGTTTAATATACTAAGGAGTTTTAACAAATAATGATAATAATTAAGACTGATGAAGAAATTGAAATGATGAGACGGGCTGGAAAAAAGCTTGCCCGTCTTCTTGACGCTTTACTTCCAGAGATAGTGAAAGAAGGCGTTAACGGGGAAAGTATTGAAAAGTATGTCTTGGAATACATGGAAAAGGAAGATGCTATACCCACCTTCAAAGGTTACAATGGTTACAAATATGCGATCAACTTTTCTGTGAATGAAGAGGTTGTTCACGGGTTTCCATTAAAAAGTAAAGTTTTAAAAAATGGTGATGTTGTATCTATAGATTGTGGTTTAACTTACAAGGGGTACATAGCAGATTCTGCCAGAACCTACATAATAGGACAAGTTCCTGAAGAGGAAAAAGGACTGGTTGAAGCGACCAAAGAATCTTTGTATATGGGTATAAAAAAAGCTGTAGTGGGTAATTCAATTGGTGACATTGGTCACGAAATTCAAACTTATATTGAAAGTAAAGGTTTTTCCGTAATAAGGGAATACGTAGGTCACGGGGTAGGAAGAAAATTGCATGAAGATCCTCAAATTCCAAATTATGGAAGGCAAGGTAGAGGCCCAAAAATCAAGAAAAACATGACCCTCGCAATAGAACCAATGGTATCTATGGGAAGTTACGAAGTCGACATTTTAGAAGACGGTTGGACAGCGGTGACCAGAGATAGATCAAAAGCTGCCCATTTTGAGCATACAATTGCTGTGACAGAAAATGGCCCAGAAATACTCACACAACTTACATAATGGGTGGGCTGCGATTTGCAAATGGATAAAAAGTCTTTTATCCTTATGAGTAAGTTGAGGGGTTTAAGGGACCGCAGGTCCATTTCCACATGTGTGGGCAGCGATGTGGAAATGGATAAAAAGTCTTTTATCCTTATGGGTGGGGAGCGGGGGAAGGGCGCTAAATCGTATTTTACAATTTCTAATGACAGTAAAAATCCCTGAAGAAGGAGGGATTGTATTGGCTAAAAAAGATGTCGTTGTTATGCAAGGATATATTCTTGAATCTTTACCTAATGCAAATTTTAAAGTTAAATTAGATAATGGGCATGAAATATTGGCCCACATTTCTGGGCGAATGAGAAAGAATTTCATCAAAATACTTCCAGGAGACCGGGTTACTGTGGAAGTCTCCGTTTATGATTTAAACAAAGGAAGAATTGTGAAAAGGGAAAAAGTAAACAAAGACTGAAAAAACAGATTAATATAGATGTTGAGAATTACGAAGGAGGAAATAAATTATGAAGGTCAGGGCTTCTGTAAAAAAGCGATGTGAGCATTGTAAAATAGTAAAAAGAGGCGGAAAAGTTTGGGTTGTATGTTCAAAAAATCCTAAGCACAAACAAAGACAAGGATAATAAAAATTTCTTTACAAGGAGGCTAAATGGATGGCTCGTATTTTAGGTGTTGAAGTTCCAGATAATAAAGCTTTATTTGTGGGATTAACATATATATATGGAATAGGTAGAAAAACAGCCTTTGATATATTAAATACCTTAGAAATAGACCCGAATAAAAGAGCAAAGGAACTAACTGATGATGAAATTTCAAAGCTAACTCACCACATAAATGAAAATTATAAAGTTGAAGGTGAACTAAGGCAAGAGATTAACAAAAATATTAAGCGTTTGATTGACACTGGTAGTTATAGAGGAAGAAGGCATAAAGCGGGGTTACCCGTAAGAGGTCAGAAAACCCACTCCAACGCAAGGACCAGGAAAGGGCCAAGACTAACAAAAATCAAAAAAAGATAACATTAACTGAATGGGTGGGGAGCGGGGCGAAGGGGCGCTAACACATCAAATCAAATTTTTAAGGAGGTTTTTAAATAAATGGCAAAAGGTGGAGCAAAGCAAAGAACCAAGAAAAAGAAAGCTGCTCCGGAAAAAGCAGCAGTGCACATTCATTCAACCTTCAACAACACAATCGTTACTTTAACAGATACCGAAGGTAGGCCAATAATATGGTCTAGTGGTGGAAATGTTGGATTTAAAGGAGCCAAAAAAGGGACTCCGTTCTCAGCCCAAATGGCTTCAGATAAAGTGGCAAAAGAAGCTCTAAATCTGGGAGTAAAAAGAGTGGATGTATATGTCAAAGGACCCGGTTCAGGTAGAGAATCAGCAATTAGGGCTTTACAAGCTGCAGGTCTAAATGTAGAAAGCATAAAAGATGTCACCCCTATACCTCACAACGGTTGTAGACCAAAAAAGAAAAGATTCTAATTAAGGAGGGAAAGAATTAATGGCGAGGTACATAGGACCACTAGAAAAACTATCTCGACGCGAAGGAATTAACCTTTATTTAAAAGGAAAAAGAAGCTACACAGAAAAATCCGCCCTTAGAAAAAGAAATTACGTTCCTGGGCAACATGGAAGGCAAAAACAAAAGTTGACCCAATACGGTGTACAATTAAGATCTAAACAAGCTTTAAAAAGAATGTATGGTTTAATGGAAAGACAATTCAGAAACACTTTTGAAGAAGCTGAAAGATCCAGAAGTGGAGAAACTGGAGAAGTTTTGATGCAACTCTTAGAAAGAAGGTTAGATTCTGTAGTTTATCAAATGGGTTTCGCACCAAACAGAAGAACGGCAAGACAAATAGTAACTCACGGACATATACTAGTTAATGGCAAGAAAGTGAATATTCCTTCTTACAGAGTCAAAGTAGGAGATGTAATAGAAGTCAAAGAAAAAAGTCGTAACATACAACAAGTACGAGAAGGATTAGAATTACTGCAAGAAGGATATAGAAATATTCCCAATTGGGTAAACGTGGAAATTGAAAATTTTAGAGGAACTTTCGAAAGGTTACCAAAGATTGATGAAATGGATGTTCCTGTACCTTTGACAAACATCATAGAGCTCTACTCTAAATAAGAATTATTATTTATTTGAAACACAAAATATCACCTCGCTCAAAAGGGCAGGAAAGGAGGTGTGCTCTGATTCCCTAATAAGGATCAGAGATAGTATGGAGATATTAATAAAACCGGAAAAATTTAGGATAGTCCAAAAGGAAGAGCAAGACGAATATAACTACTCAAAATATGAACTATTTCCTCTGGAAAAAGGATATGCTATAACTTTAGGTAATGCTTTAAGAAGGGTGCTGTTATCTTCCATTCCATCTTTGGCAATAACAGGGCTACGTATTCCAGGGAAATTACATGAGTACGATACTATTGAGGGTATAAAAGAAGACATCATTGAAATAACTTTAAACTTAAAAAAGGTTCAATTAAAAGTAGATGACATTGAAAACCTCAATGAGATAGATTACCCAATTCTATTAAGCTTAAGGAAGAAATACAAAGCTGGCCAAGTCATAAAAAGTGGAGACATAAAAACTCCGTCGGAAGTAGAAATAGCCAACCCAGATTTTGTCATAGCTCATGTCAACAAAGATATGGAAGTTGACTTTGAACTGTACGCTCAAGCAGGGAAAGGTTTCATTCCCGCCCAAGAATTGACATTTCAAAGTGACATTGAATACATATTCATAGATGGAGTGTTCAGTCCTGTTCTTAAAGTTAACTATTTAACCGAAAACATTCGTGTAGGAAGAAGAACCGACTACGATAAGCTAATTCTCGAAATTTGGACGAAAAAAAACATAACCCCCACCGAAGCATTGAAAGAAGCAACAAAAATTTTGATGGAACATTTTGACTTCATTTCCAAACTTTGGGAAAGAGAAGGAGAAGCTGGTACTATAGAACAAATGGAAGTTTCAGTTGAAAAAGAGGAAGAAGTGCAAGAAGAAGAGGAAGAAAATATTTTTGGGTTGCCAAAGGATTTAATGGAAACTCAGATTGACTCTTTGGATTTAACAAAAAGAGCTAAAAATTGTTTAAAAAGAGAAAAAATAGACACCATTGGAGAACTATTAAAAAGAAAACCCACCGACCTTCTCAAAATCAAAAACTTTGGTAGAAAATCTTTAGATGAGATAAAAAATGAGCTAAAAGAGAAATTTGATATAGATTATGAAAAATTACACCAAGAAGAAAGGGGGAACACCTTCGATGAGGCATAGAGTCAAAACTAAAAAATTAAATAGATATGCTTCCCATAGAAACGCCCTGTTGAACAATCTAGCTAGAAGCGTCTTTGAATCTGAAAGTATAATTACTACTACTGCAAAAGCAAAAGCCGTAAGGCCCCTCGTAGAAAGAATAATCACCAAGGCAAAGGAAGCTAATTCAACCGATCTCCCAGAAAGAAGAGTAGCTTTAAACAGAGACATAAACAGACACTTCAACGACAGAAAACTAGTGTACAAAATAGTACATGAAATTGCACCTCGATATGAAAATAGAAACGGTGGTTACACAAGAATATTAAAAATCGGTTATAGAAAAGGTGACGCTTCGGAATTATCTATACTCCAATTACTCCCAAAAGAAGAATAACTTAAAAAATGACGCCCAGACCGGGCGTCATTGTTAAATATATCAGTAGGACTATAAGCCGGATTCTGTCAAGTTAACCATTTATCTAAGCGGTCTACCCAGAAGGCGGATAATCAAATCTCTCGGCGGGCAACCTATAGCCTTCTTGCTTGACCTTGCTCAAGATAGAGGCTACCAAGCTGTCAGATCGCTCTGACACTGGTGAGCTCTTACCTCACCGTTCCACCCTTGCCTTTCGGCGGTTTTCTTTTCTATGGCCCTATTCAGGGATCACTCCCTCTGGTTGTTAACCAGTATCTTGCCCTTAGAGTCCGGACTTTCCTCAAAATAGGCCAAGTATGCCTACTCGCGGTCAACCGTCCTACTTCAATTATTCAAATAGTTAAAATATTTTCCCTGATAGGAACCCCTCTCTCTCATCGTATTTTCAATTAAGTTTAAAATTTTTATTTTAGAAATTCCCCAATTGCCATGTAACGTTCCAGTTTTTGGAGGATCAGCAACAAGCCTATGAATCACGATCTTTGGATCCAAATATTCCAAGAAAGTAATTGCCCTTTCTACAAAATCAGCCAACGTCAAAGGTACAAACTCACCACTATTATACAAATCCGCAAGTTTTGTATTTTCAACGATATACAAAGAATGCAATTTTACACCGTCAACCTTTAAAGCCGAACTAACCTTAGCCATCTCTTTCACATCATCTAATGTATCACAAGGAAAATCTATTATATAATGCAGAATAACCTCTAATCCAGCTTTTTTTAACCTGTTAACAGAATCTATAACCTCCGCTAAAGAATGCCCTCTGTTCACATATTTTAGAGTATTGGCATTAGTGCTTTCAATACCAAGCTCAACGAAAACATCAACTCTATCTTTAAAAGTATTTAAAAGCGTTATCACCTCATCAGGAACACAATCTGGCCTAGTTGATACATCTAAACCTACTATTCTATCGTCTATCAAACTACTTTCATATTTTTCTTTCAATTCATCAACAGAAGCGTATGTATTGGTATTTGCCTGAAAATAGGCTAGGAATTTATTAGCTTTTGTCTCGTATCTATTAATCATTTCCTTAACCTGCTCTTCGATACTTACCTTAGGTTTAAAAGCAGCAAAACCACTCCCTGTTAAATCGCAATAAATGCAACCACCCTTACCTTTCACGCCTGTTTTATTTGGGCAAGTGAATCCAGCGTTGATTGGTAACCTTTGCACCCTTTCGCCGTATCTATTTTTAAAGTACTCGCTCAACCTATTATACAAATCCAACAAAATCACCATCTATTCAACTGAAGTTTCAAGTCATTTATCACGCTTCTTTTTGGCCCGTAAACAGCAAAAAATAAGTTGTTCACTCCTCTATACCAAGCACTAAGATACATATCCATATACTCACCATTGTACTCACCGTAAATAAGAGGAATAGCAGAAAAACTAGCGGTTAAACCATCAGAATAATCACTCACAAAACTATACCAAAAATTCATCAAAGTGAATGGATTCTTGAAATGAACGACGTGAACCTCGTACAAATCATCATCATTTTTAAATTTCAACTCCAAATGTTCGCCATTGTCTGGGACGGTTGTGTTTATTATCGTCCCGTTTCTGGTTACTATCCTACTTATATCTTCATAACCTTTAGGAGAAAACTCTATGTAATCATCGATGGGTTTAGATATCCCTATCGTCGTTATGGCTATCAGAATGATCGCTATTATTATACTTATCTTCGATCCTTTTGTAAAAGCTATGGAATTTCTCATATATTTGCTCCTTTTCTTCTTTTAAAGTTAAAAATTCTCCATCGTAGTACAAGAACTTCCCTGCTACCATCGTTGCAAAAACATTCTTAGGATTTGCAGAATAAACTATATGAGACTTTAACCTTGATAAATCATTAGGTAAAAACTCAAAAGAATCCATATCTAAAACAACCAAATCTGCTTTGAACTCAGGTTCTAACCTCCCGATATTTTTTTCTAATGCAAAACCTCCGTTTTCCCAGCTCATCCTCAAAATCTGTTCTACTGAAAATCTATCAGGACCATACTTGTATTTCTGCAATATACCTCCAAACTTCATTTCGTTGAAAAAGTTCAAAGAGTTGTTGCTTGCACAACCATCCGTACCAAAAGTAACGTTTATATTCTTATCAAGCATATCCACTATGGGAGCGATCCCATTACCCAACTTCATATTACTAACAGGGTTATAAGCCACATTCACTTCGTTCCTTGAAAGAACTTCGATATCTTTTTCATCAGCATGCACACAGTGAGCAGCTATCGTAGGAAGATCGAATAAACCCGTATTTTCAACCTCTAAAAGATTGTACTGCTCCCTTTCATTTGCTGATTCTAACAGATGAATCTGAATGTGAGTATTATACTTTTTTGCAATTTCAGCTACTTCTTTTAATTTATCCATAGGAACGGTGTAAGGGGCATGAGGCCCAAAGCCTATGTAAATCCTGTTATCCAATCCATTGTATTTTTCAAACGTTTCGATATTTTCTTTTATCCTTCTATTCCAACCCTCGTCGGTATCAAAAGATAGCCCTCTTGAGATATATGCCCGAATCCCTAAATCATATGCAGCCTTAGCTATCTCATCAGTAAACATATACATGTCAACAAAAGTAGTTATTCCATTAGAAATCATCTCTAAAATAGAAACTAAAGTGCCATAATAAGACATTTCACTTTCCAAAAAGTCCTCTCTTGGTAGCATTTCTTTGAACAACCAATCGTTAAGTGATAAATCATCGGCAATACCTCTAAAATAAGACATAACTGAATGGCTATGGGTGTTAATAAATCCTGGGATGATCAATTTTCCAGATAGATCGTATTCGTCCACATCTCCCAAATTCACCTCGGTTGAATCACCTGGTACAAGTAAGTCTTCGATCTCATCTTCGTCTATTAATATATCAAATTTTTCTACATCATCATCAGCACTAATTAAAACATACGCATTCTTCAAAAGCTTTTTTGACATATCCACAACTCCTTTGGTTGTTTTCATTGATATTATACTATAAAATATCGTTTATGAGTTGATTTTTTAAAAGGAAAAAGGATACGAACAAGTAAAATAATTAATTCTAACTTCATTAAAAATTGCAATAAAAAAATAATAAAAATGTAAAACTTTCGTGCGTGTTGGAGTATAGGTGATATAATTATATTATTAAAGAAAAAAGGGCATTTTTCTCGTAAATTAACTGTCCTAGATTTTGGTAAGGGAAAAAAGAAATATTAAAAGATTGAGGTTAGTTTTAAAGATAATATAGATAATGTCGAAATTGGGGAGAAGCAATATTATGAAAAAGTTTTATTATGTAGGATTAATATCCATTTTGTTATTTGTTTTGACTGGGTGTTTACCTAAAACAAATGAGCGTGTTCTTTTTAAACCAATAAATCCTTTACTTTCAGGGGAGAGTTCAATTATTTCTTATACTATAAAAGAAGAAATTACTACGACTCAGGCAGAAACATTTACCCAAAGGTTGAATGATGATTTTAGGAGCAACAACATTTTGGTTAAATATCTTGAATTAAAAGATTTCGTAGATGAATTAGACTCGGTCCCAGAAAGCTCAAATTTGTGGATTGAGGTAAATTGGTATGATTACTATGATGCTCTGCGAAAAGGGTTTATCTATTATGATGAATTTATAAAACCAGATGGTTACAATATTTACAGATCTTTTGATGGAATTCATTACACAAAAATCGGTGTTTCAGAATATGGTTATTTCTTAGATCCTTCAGAACAAAATGCACCTAATAAAGAGGTATGGTATGCGGTGAGTTCTTATACAGAAAACGGAGAAAGTACACTTGTTGAATTAGGCTCTGTTGTTCCACTTGATAGCTTTAACGTCAATTTAAAATCTCCTGCTGACAGAGAAAAAGGCGTTTCAAGGCAACCCACCTTTGTTTGGGAACCGACAAAAGAACTCACTTCTCCTGAATCTGAGGTGGAATATTACTATACGATGTGGATATACGACTTAGTACAAAGTGAGAATTATATACTTCCAGGTATTTTAGAAGGAACAGATGTTATCCTGTACGATTTTATAACTTTAGGAGCTGAAGAAGTTTCTGTCACGTTCCTTGGAAGTGAAGGAAGCTCTGAATATGATAATTTGAGTTGGTTCTTATACTTGCCAGATGGAATATATTCCTATGAATACGATAAGTTAGAACCCGCCAAAATATACGATTGGGGAGTAGATTATGCATACGCTGTTTCTTATGACTCAGATAGTGTTGCATACTCGATAGCTATTGATTACGGATGGGGTATAGATCCTTTAGGTGGTGTAATGCCTGAGATGCACAACGAATTTACTACAGGTAATTAAGAAAGGGGGTTAAGTGGATATGAAAAAGCGTTATTCAATAATAATTGGTTGAGTTGTTTTGCTAACGTTTATTATTTCTGGTTGTATGAAGTTGAACACAACTGATTTAGTAAATAACGATATTTCAGAAACCGATTTTTCAGGTTCTGAAAGTTATTTACCTTCTTTTAAAGAACTTTCAGGTAGGAAATTTAACAATGATGAGCTAATTGTGGGGTACCAAAACGATGCTAATTTAGATGAAATATTGAAGAATTTCAAAGGAGCCACTGTTGAAAAAGAAATTCCTGAACTCAAAGCAGTGTTGTTAAAGTTAGACACCAATGTTATGGATGTAGAAAAGGCTTTTGAAATACTGAAAGGGAAAAAGATAGAAGGTATCAGATACGTTGAGCCAAACTATACAGACAGGGAAATACCAGTTATTAAAAGCACAGATTCTAAAACCCAAAAAGAAATGGGAAGTAGCACATTGAATCAAGTAGAGGAAGGTTATCCAGATTACAAGGATAAACAATACGCCCTAAAAAAGATTGGCGCAGAATCCGCGTGGGAAAAAGCTACAGGTGAAGGCGTAATTGTAGGGTTATTAGACACAGGAACGGATGGAACACACCCTGATCTAGTGGATCAATTGGTGGAAGGGTATGATCCTTATTTGGGCGTAACGATTGATCCAGCAATTGATTATGACTCTGATGGGCACGGTACCCACACAGCGGGCATAATAGCCGCAAAAGATGATGGTCAGGGCGTAGTAGGATTAGCTCCTGATGCAAAGATAATGCCTATTAGAATATTTAACCCTGGTTACATTGGTGATTATGCAGTTGCCGACGGAATAGTTTGGGCTGTAGATCATGGAGCAGATGTTTTGTCGAACAGTTGGGGAGGCGGAGGATATTCAAACATCCTAAAAGATGCCTTTGATTATGCTCTTACAAATGACGTAGTTGTTGTTGCCTCTTCTGGTAACGACACAACCGACCAATTTTGGCACTATCCTTCTGCTTTTACGGGAGTTATAGGCGTTGCAGCAAGTGATGCACTAGATGAGATAACTGATTTCTCATCACGAGGGGAATACGTATCTGTTGCGGCACCAGGGAACAATGTCATTTCATCTATTCCTGTTAGGTTAGCTGTAAGTGATGGAGTCGTTGGTGAACCGTTCGCTTATTGGGCCGGAACATCGATGGCATGCCCATATGTTTCTGCCTTAGCTGCCTTAATTAAAGAAGAATATCCAGACGCCAATGTGTACCAGATAAGAAAGATGATAGAAGAGGGAGCAGTGGATATTGATGAGGATGGTTACGATACCTCTGCCGGCTATGGAAGAATTAGTTCTGCAAGTCTGGATCTTAATCCAGCTGATTACGAAGCAGGGAATTTGGTTGTTAAGGCGATATCTAAAAGAAGTAGTAACCCTTTGCCCGGTGTTTTTATAACTTTAGAAAGTAAAGAAACGAGCAAAAGATATTACGGGAAAACTTCTAACGATGGAACTGAATTATTTGCCGGAATTGAACCAGGAGATTATGAAATAATTATTGGGGGACCTGAGTATCTGTATTACTTTGCACCAAATTATAGGATGGAAGAAGAATTAAGTTATTCAGGAGTGGTCGAAGTTAGTAATGTAACAACCTATACGCAAGAATTTGAAACAACTCAATTCAAAACAGATTTAACAACTGATCTTTCGTTTGCTGGAACACTTACAATATCTTTATTAGATTCTTATGAAACTCCAATAAAAACATTCGAATTTACGAGTAATGCAGAAATTAGCATTGATCTGTTGCCAGATATCGATGAAAGCGGCCATTATTATTTAGCTTATGAGTACGTGGGAACGATTCCTGAAGAAGAATTCGGTATAAGAGGAGAAATACAAATAAACAATGAATCTATTCCGGTTGAAATACCAGTTAACCAAGAAGGTACAGGATTTATTGATGAATATGGAGGATTAGGAATACCTTGGACTATTTTCTAAGTTTATGTTGTTAAAAGAAACATCTGATTTTCAATTGAGGAGATTTTTAAAAATGACTAAAACTCAGATAATTTTAGTAATTTCCTTGACCGCTTTGGCGGTTGGTTCTGTGTTTTTCTTATTATCCCCACCATTGCAAAATGAAGCAGGGGTTAAACATGAAGTTATTCAAGAACCTGCTCAAGGAGTAGGAATAGAAAAAAAGCCTATAGAAGCTAACACCTTTGACAAAGGAGAAGGTATGGAGAATTATAAGGTTGTAGATTGTTATTACAAGAGTCAAACACCTGTTGTTATAATCAAAAAAGATGATATTGTAGTTAACAATGTAACTGGAGTTCCGTTTGTTGTTTGTATTAGTGCAGGCGAAAAGAGAACAGGAGGGTACAATCTTTCTTTGAATGATATCAGTATAAACAGAGATAACTTTCAAATCTTTATAGATTTGTTTTTAAAGGTGCCAGCTAAAGGGGAAATGGTCACACAAGCGTTTACTTATCCTTCAATAGGGGTGGAAATTAACGAAGTTTTGGATGTTGGAGAATGGGAAGTGATTGTGACCATTGAACAGAAAAATGGTGAACCATTGTTGCTGAGAAAGAGTTTTACATTTTCTAATTAATGTTTTTGAGGAAATATCTAGGTTTTATATTTTAAAAAATTGGGAGGCGTACTAGTTGGTCGTCTCCTCTCAATAATTTTTTATTGTCTTTATAAAAGTCGTTATAGCGTCCTTCCCCCGCTCCCCACTCCGCGCCCCCAATATTTTAAAATAATTGAAATTTTGGCAAATAAATAGTATAATTGTTTATGGTTGTTTTTTGGAGGTATTATCTTGAAAAAACACGATCTACGTTCACTTAGTCATTTGAACATGATCATTTATTTTGCTGTAATAGTTCTGTCAAATATATTTGTTGGTCTTTTGATAGGATATATATTATACAGTTTTACCGACCAGCAAATATGGATGGTTTTATTGATGTTTTTAGGAATAATTTCCGGATTATATTCTGGAATAAGGGAGCTTTTGAAAGAGGTAGAGAAGTATGAAAGAGCTGAAAAAAAAGCTGAAAGAGATAGAGATGAAAACAATGGCGATAATTCTGGTTGAGACCTTTGTTCTTTCTTTATTCTTTTCTTTAGAAGCTCTTTGGGTGTTGTGGGGAGGAATTGGAGCGGTTATAGGTTTTTATTCACTTGCCGAAGAGATTAAAAAAATGACGGTTGGTTCAAAACCAAAGAAGATCTTACCAGGTTTTTTTATGAGGTATCTTTTGTATGGTGTGATATTGGGAATCGCTGCCGTTAATTCAGCATATGCCCTTTTGTTGGCTTTTGTGGGTTTGATTAATTTGAAGATTGTTCCGTTTTTATCGTATAAATAAGTGTGGTAATTAGTTGGAGGAGGTGTTCTTTTGACGAACGATAGATTGAAGAAATTTACCATCTTTCTTTTTGGTGCTTATATAGTTTTGGGATTAATTAATTTTTTCGTTTTTGACATGAGTTTAGAAGGTGTTGGGGATAGATGGATAGTTTATTTTGGTGATGGAGGGTTCTTTGGTCAATTGAACCCCATGACTCTAATTATGTCATTTGGGATTATGTTTCTGTTGATTTTAATTGCAAGGAGCATACATTTTGAGCGAATCCCGGGAGGCTTACAGGCTGCTGTAGAAACCTTTTTTGATTATTTTTGGGAAATGGTGGAAGATTCTGTTCCCAATCCTAAGTATAGGAAACAAACTTTCGTTATAGCTATGAGCTTTTTTCTGTATATAGCCGTTTCAAACGTGCTTGGAGGAATACCTGGAATTGATGTTGTGCCTGTTGAAAATGGGTTGAATGTACAATTATTCACAAATACCTGGTACACACCTACCTCCGATTTAAATGTGAATCTTACATATGCCTTGATGGTTTTAGTAGTTAGTCATTTTTTTGCTGCAAGGTCCAAAGGTGTGCTGAGATGGCTTAAATCTTTCTTTGAGCCAAACCCGTTGTTGTTCCCTATTAACATAATAAGTGAATTAGCTAAACCAATTTCCCATTCATTAAGGTTATTTGGTAACGTCATGGGTGGAGGGATATTGGTTTTGATTATTAGTTATATGCTGAAATATTTTCTTTTGCCTGTTTTCTTATGGGGTTTTTTTGGTTGGTTTATTGGGCTCATTCAGGCCTTTGTTTTTGCTTTGTTAACTATTGCGTATATTGGTTCTTTATTAGAATAAAACAAAATTTATTAAATCTGAAAAAACTAGTTTAAGGAGGAGAAAAAGATGGATTTATCTACTATGCTTCAAAATTTAGTTTCTGAAGGTGGTTCCATTGGATGGGGTTTATATTATTTAGGAAAGTTATTGGGAGCAGGCGTTGCAATGGGAATAGGAGCTATAGGTCCTGGTGTTGGAGAAGGTAACGTTGGTGCGCACGCAATGGACGCTATGGCAAGGCAGCCGGAGATGAGTGGGAATTTAACAACGAGGATGTTATTGGCAATGGCGGTTACAGAGTCAACCGGTCTTTATTCTTTGGTTGTTGCTTTGATTTTGTTGTTTGTTCTTCCTTAAGTGTTTATTTTGCTGAGAATTTTTAGTTTCCCCCCAAAGAGGTGAGAGTATGATATCTTTTAACTTAACATCAATAGTAAATCTAGTAGGTTTTCTGGCTTTTATGTTTCTTATGTACAGGTTGTTGTACAAGCCGTATTTTGATATAACAGATAAAAGAAAAAAAGAAGTAGAAAAGAATTTAAACGAAGCGGAAAAATTGAGGTTAGAAGCCCAATCAAAGAAAGAAGAGTTGGATAAGCAGTTGGCTGAAGCGGACGATAAAAGACGCGAAATTTTGGCGAATGCTGATGAACAAGCCAAATCCATAGTAAAGTCTGCTCAACAAGAGGCTGAAGAGCAGAGGAAAATTATTTTAGCCAAAGCAGAAAAAGAGGCTGAGGATATTAAAGAAAGTGCAGCAAGAGAATTACAATCGAGAATAGTTTCTCTAGCTGTTGCTATTTCTTCTATGATATTAAAGGAACAGATCGATAAAAAGAAGAACGAAGAGTTGATAAGAAGGGCTATAAACAGTTTAAAAGACAAAGGAGAATTGTGATGAAAGCTTCTTATTTTTTGGCTTCAAAGTATGCCCAAGCCCTTTTGAATACTTTGGAAAAGAAGGGTGAAATTTCTAGATTAGATGAGTACGTAGAAGCGTTTCAAAGGTTAAAAAAAGCTCTCGATAGTAGTGAAACTCTTAGAGATTTGGTTTATAGTCCGTTGGTTCCTACAAAACATATAGTTACAAGGATGAAAGAGGTATCAGAATTTGAAGATACGATTTTTATTCAGTTTTTGGAAGCTTTAGTTGATAAAAGGCGTCAAAATTTGATCCCTTTTATGTCTCTTATTTTGTATCAAGAGAGTTTAGAGAGAGAAAAAGTTGTAGAAGTGCGGCTTATACTTCCGAGTAGGACGACTAATAAAGTGATAAATCAAATTAAGCAGGCAATTCATAATAAAACAGGAAGAGAAATTAAGTTAGTAACAGAATTCAAAGAAGATCTTATAGGTGGATTACAGTTATACATCGGGGATAAGTTTTTTGATTTCTCCGTAAAGGGATTTTTACAGAACATTCAATCCGCCTATGCCCCAGTTGGTGGAGGTGAAAATATTTGAGAGTTAATCCAGATGAGTTGACAAAAGTAATAGAAGAACGTATAAAAAGTTATGAAAGTGGAGAGATAAAAGAAATAGGATGGGTAATGCAGGTAAGCGATGGTATCGTTAGGGCTTACGGTTTAAAGGATATCATGACCAACGAATTGGTTGAAATAGAAACATCTGAAGGTGAAAAGGTCTACGGTATAGCTATGAATTTAGAAGAAGATAACGTTGGTATAATAACCTTGGGGGATTACAAAGGAATAAAGGAAGGAGACAAATTAGTTAGAACCAACAGAATAATAGAAGTACCTGTCGGAGAAAAGATGTTAGGTAGAGTGGTTAATCCTTTAGGTATGCCTTTGGATGGGAAGGGTGAAATAAATACCAAGGATTTTTATCCTATCGAAAGAAAGGCTATGGGTGTTGTAACTAGGAAACCTGTTGATACCCCTCTTCAAACCGGTTTAAAAGTGTTGGATTCTTTGATTCCTATAGGAAGAGGTCAAAGAGAACTTATAATCGGAGATAGACAAACTGGTAAAACCGCTATAGCTATAGATACAATTATAAATCAGAAAGGTAAAGATGTTTTTTGTATTTATGTTTCGATTGGACAAAAGTCCTCGTCTTTGGCAAGAACGATCGATAATTTAGAAAAGTACGGTGCAATGGATTATACTGTAGTGGTTGCGGCAGATGCTTCAGATCCTGCCTCTTTACAGTATATAGCCCCTTACGCCGGTGCTGCAATTGGAGAATATTTTATGTTTAACGGTAAGGATGCGTTGGTAATATACGACGATTTAACCAAACATGCCGCTGCTTACAGAGAAATATCGCTGTTACTTAGAAGACCACCTGGAAGGGAAGCGTATCCTGGTGATATTTTTTATTTGCATTCAAGATTGTTGGAAAGAGCGTCTAGATTGAACGAAAAGCACGGGAATGGTTCTTTGACAGCTTTGCCAATAATTGAAACACAGGCGAACGATATTTCAGCTTATATCCCCACCAACGTTATTTCTATAACGGATGGTCAGATCTATCTAGAAACAGGCTTGTTTAATGCAGGGATAAGGCCTGCTGTTAACATAGGTTTATCTGTTTCAAGGGTTGGTGGAGCTGCACAAACTAAGGCGATGAAAAAGGTAGCAGGATCTTTAAAATTAGATTTAGCTCAGTACAGAGAGTTGGAGTCTTTCACTCAGTTCTCTGCGGATCTTGATGAATCAACTAAGAAACAGTTAACAAAAGGTGAGAAACTTACTGAATTGATGAAGCAACCACAATATTCACCGATGGAGATAGAGGAACAAGTTGCTGTTATTTACGCTGCTAATGAAGGTTATCTCGATCAAATCCCTACGGATAGGATAGGTGATTTTGAAAGACAATTTTTGACATATCTTAGAGAAAATTATATTGAGAGTTTAAATAAGATAAAAGAAAATAAAGACATAACGGATGAAATAAAGAAAGAATTGAATGAAGCAATTTCAAAATTTTTGAATGTATTTAAATGAGTGTGGTGATTTTAATTGAGCCGCGGTAATTTAAGAGCCATTAAAAGAAGGATCGCCTCTACGGAATCTACAATGCAAATAACAAGAGCTATGCAGATGGTGGCTGCTGCAAGGCTCAACAAAATACAAAGGCAATGGAAAGGTGTAAAAGATTATTCTAACTACGCGGAAAGGATCTTGAAAAAAGTCCCTTTTATTGAAGAAAACTTTTACACACAAAATGGTGAAGGGTCCTTAGTTTTTGTAATCACCCCAGACATGGGATTAGCAGGCTCTTTTCCCTCTGATTTAACAAGAGAAGCTTTAATGGCAAAATCTAAGTTAGAAGATTTTAAAGGATACTTTGTTTTGGGTGCTAAAGGGTATTCAGGTTTAAAGAGTGAAACAGTCTTGGAAAAAGAGATAAGCCTATTCGATATCCCAAAGGTTGATCATGCTGAATATTTGCTGGAAATTATTTTCCAAATTATGGGAAACAAAGGCATTAGTAAAGTGAAGGTTGTGTATGGAGAATTAAAAAACGCCTTGATACAGTTACCGAAGACTTATGATCTACTTCCGATAACAAAAGATAAATTTGAAATAGATGCGAGATACGAATACGAACCAGAAGAAGAGAAAGTGTTTGAGGATGCTGCATATCAGTATCTTCTCTCTAAAATGTATTTATTTTTATTTGAAACCAAGTTGAGTGAACTTCATGCTCGACAGAACGCAATGAAAAACGCCACGGATAATGCACATGATTTAATAGAAGAGTTGAACCTTGAATACAACAAGCAAAGGCAAGCCTCTATTACCCAAGAATTAATAGAGATTGTTAATGGGGCGAATATGCAATAGGAGGTAATTCGATGCAAGATCAAAAAGGTAAAATAATATCTGTCATTGGACCTGTCGTCGATGTGAAATTCCCCGAAGGCCAACTGCCTAACGTTTACGATGCTTTAAAAGTAAAAAACGAGTACTCAGGCGAAGAATTGGTTCTTGAAGTTGAGCAATTAATCGGAGACGATACAGCTAGATGTGTTGCAATGGATTCTACGGATGGTATAAAAAGAGGTCAAGAGGTTATCAACACGCAAGAGCCCATAAAAGTTCCTGTCGGGGAAGCTACATTGGGAAGGATGATAAATCTTTTAGGTAAACCTATCGATGAGAAAGGAGAGGTTAAAGGAGAAGAGTACTGGTCAATTCACAGGGACCCTCCATCATTGAATGAACAAGATACATCAATTGAGATTTTAGAGACGGGTATTAAATGTATAGATCTTTTGGCTCCGTTCCCAAGAGGCGGGAAAATTGGATTCTTTGGTGGAGCTGGGGTTGGTAAGACGGTTCTTGTTATGGAACTTATAAGAAATATCGTTAAAGAGCACCAAGGAATCTCTGTATTTGCAGGTGTAGGTGAAAGAACCAGGGAAGGTAACGATCTTTGGCTGGAGATGCAAGAGACAGGGGTTATTGATAGCACAGCGTTGGTGTTCGGTCAGATGAACGAACCCCCTGGGGCAAGGTTCAGAGTTCCTCTAACCGCATTAGCAGTCTCAGAATACTTTAGGGATAAGCAAAAAAAGGACGTCTTACTTTTCATAGATAATATATTCAGATTTGTACAAGCAGGATCAGAGGTGTCGGCTTTACTTGGAAGAATGCCATCTGCTGTAGGATACCAGCCAACGTTGGCATCGGAAATGGGACAGTTGCAAGAAAGAATAACCTCCACACGAGATGGATCTATTACCTCTGTTCAAGCTATTTATGTACCTGCGGATGATTTCACGGATCCTGCACCTGCCACTACTTTTGCCCATTTGGACGCGAATTTAAACCTTTCAAGAAAACAATCAGAATTGGGACTTTATCCAGCGGTTGATCCATTAGATTCCACGTCGAAGATGTTGGATCCCAACGTTGTCGGTCAAGAACATTACTCGGTTGCAAGACAAGTCAAGGAAGTTTTGCAAAGGTATGAAGATCTACAAGATATTATAGCGATTTTGGGTATTGAAGAATTATCGGAAGAAGATAGGCAGGTAGTAAATAGAGCGAGAAGGATTCAAAGATTCTTAACTCAGCCTTTCTTTGTTGCAGAAAGATTTACAAATTATTCTGGTAAGTATGTTAACATAGAAGATACTATCAAAGGTTTTAAAGAGATACTTGAAGGTAAACATGATGATTTACCAGAAGGTGCTTTTTATATGGTAGGAACTATAGAAGAGGCTGTAGAAAAAGCTAAAAAAATGAATGAATGACGTGTTTGTAAGGCAGGTGGTATAAATATTTAAATTCAAAGTTGTTACCCCAGAAGGGGTAAAGTACGAAGAAGATGTTCAGTATGTAGAATTTAAAACAAAAGAGGGGTCTATGGGAACTTTAACTCAACGGTTGCCCATTGTGACTTCTTTAAGGATTGCACCAGTATTGATAAAAAAAGTTGATAACTCAGTTGATAGTTTTGCGATCCATGGTGGTATTTTGGAGATGACTGGGGAAGAAATGACTATTGTTACCACGGCTGCTGAAAGATCGGAAGATATAGATGTTGAAGCTGCGAGGAAAGCTATGGAAAGTGCCCAAGAGCAGATTAAAGCAGCAGAAGATAAGTTTAAAAAAATTAAATTACAAACTAGAATTGAGAAGAATCTTTTAAGGGTCAATTTATCGAAAAGAAAATAAAAGGATTTTAACTATCGTTGAATGAGATCTATTTTAGTTTTTATCCTTTGTAAATCGCTGTAATTTTTTTCTAAATAATTGTCTTTAATACTTTTTAAATATCGTAAGTTCAACCATATTTTTCCCCTTTCTTTTAAGAAAGTTTTATCTTTCTCTAGAATAGAAGGGGAAAATATTTTTTGATCGCTTAGGACATATGCAATTAAATTATTAGCTAAGTCCTGATTATTGTCGTTCATGGAGCTTTTACTGAATACTAGGTCAACTTCTTGAATCTTCAAAGTTGTTATAGCAGCTGGATTTGTTACTTCCTCAGGAAAGACAAAAGAAATTTTATAAGAGTTTATTGAGAATAATCTATGAGTTAAACTTCTTTCTTGGTTTATGAGAACAACTTGATTGTTGAAAAGTTTGAGAATATCGTTTTTTAGAAATAAAATCAAATGAATTCCATAAATATTGGCAACTTCAGAAATTACATTTAATTTGCGGTACGGGATGTTTTTGTTAGAAGAGTAAAGAAAGATATAAAAACCTTGATTAACGCCTTCAGTAAAGCATTTTATTATGTTTTTTGGAGTCAACTTTTTTATTACGTAGATACCCAAACTGTCCCTGTTATAACTTTTTGGTTCTCCATTGATAATTTTTAAAGACTCAAATAGTTCTTTTTTAAGAAAGTTATAATGTAACTTCAAGAACAGATCATGTGCTCTCATTTCACCTCAACACCTTGACATCATAGCTATGAATACTTTCTTTCAAATCTGATAAATACTTCCCAAAAGAATATAGGTAATTCTTGTTCTTTTGGTAATCAAGCGTGAAATAAATAGCGTTTTTTATTACGAATTCGCTCTTGTAATTGGGAACGATGTAAGAAACCCTAGATTTGTTTTTCGTTGTGTTTATAATTATCGACGGGATTTTTACTCTTCGCAAGTTTGATTGTATATGCAAAAGAACTTTTTCTTCCAAACTTTCAGAAAAGTTTAAAGAAAGAACGATTAAATCCACTTGGTACAAAAGGCTCAAGAAATAAAATTCAAAATTTAGAGCGTCGTTGGTGAACCCAAACGATAATAAAGTATCTTTTTCAGTTATGAACCTATTATCCCTGTTTAAGTATGTTTTGTTCCTGTTTATATAACATTCTACATACTCTTTGTTATTGATAGCAATAACCTCAGATTGGTCGTTTAAAGACCAACCTGAGGTTGATAATATTAAGTCAAAATCAAAAAATTCCATCGCATTTGCTGAGTTTCCCACAAAAATTCTCATTTTCCAAATTTTTCATAAAAAGTTTTATAAGCCAAATAAGTTTCGTATATATCCGCTTTTGATGCTACTTCATACGGAGAGTGCATCCCCAAAAGCGGAACGCCAGCATCCAAAACGTCTAAACCTTTTTCAGAAAAGAAAAGCGCTATGGTTCCTCCTCCGCCTCTGTCAACCTTTCCTAATTCTCCTATTTGCCAAGATATATTTTCTTTGTTGAAAAGGTTTCTAATTTTTCCTACTAATTCAGCATTTGCATCGTTTGTTCTTCCTTTGCCCCCTGAACCTGTATATTTCATCAGAGTTATACCGTAACCCAATTTTGGAGCGTTGGATAAATCATGAGCTTCTTTGTAGTTTGGGTCTACAGCTGCTGACACATCCGCTGAAAGTAAAGTTGAATTTGTAAGGATTTCTTCTATATTTTGAAGTAGTTCTTCTTCTTTTGCCAAAGCGGCAATTTTCTTCAACACGTAGATCCAGAAATGGTTTTTTGCCCCTGTATTTCCGTCGCTACCGATTTCTTCTTTATCAACTAGCAAAACTGCAGGATTTTTTACGGAAGTTTGTGCATCAATTAAAGCGGTTAATGCGGTGTAGGCACAGACCCTATCGTCGTGTCCGTAAGAAGCTAAAAGGCTCTTATCTAGGCCTACATCTCTGGCAGGAAGTGCAGGAACGATTTCCAATTCAGCACTGACTAAGTCTTCTTCTACGATTCCGTATTTATCGTTCAAGAGCTTTAAGATATTTAACTTAACAGGATTTTTAACCTTATCGGTTTCATCGTAGGAAATAGCAGTAGTACCAAGGAGCAAATTCATCTTTTCAGCTTCAAAGGCTTCCGAAACCTTTTTATTAGCCAAATCTCTATCAAGATGAGGTAACAAATCAGATATTACAAATATGGGGTCGTTTTCATCTTGACCTATGGAAATCTCGATTTTACTGCCGTCGCTTTTTATTATTACACCATGTAATTCAAGAGGTATGTTAAACCACTGATACTTCTTTACACCACCATAATAATGAGTCTTCGCCATTGCAATATTTTCATCTTCAACTATAGGTTCTGGCTTGAAATCAAACCTCGGCGAATCTATATGAGCACCTACTATGTTGATGCCCTCCTTCAAAGGATTGTTGTACTTGAAAGCGAATACTGCCTTGTCTCTGTTTACAAAGTAAACTTTATCACCTTTTTCTATCTTTCCAGATTTTACATAATGAGATAGAGGTTTGAAACCGTTTTTTTCAAGGAGTTCAACTGAATATGAAACTGTTTTTCTTTCAGTTTTAGAAAAGTTGATAAACTCTTTGTACTGTGAAGTATACCTATCGATATCTTCTTTGTCCCTTTTGCTCCAAACACTTTTCTTTTGAATGGTTAAACTTTTTTCTAATTCTGTTAGGTTCATTAGATCACCTCCAATAAAATTTTACCATATTTTTTTGAAAATAAGCCAAGTTAAATAAATATTCTTTCAGTTCAGTTTTATGTATACTCAAATAATGCGTTTATATGTGATTAGGTAGAAATATTTGCCAATAGAGTTAATTACGGTGTTTAAACTTTTGTTTTCTTGAATTTTATTATTTGTTTAAAAAGTATAAAAATATTATAATAGAAATGCTTATGAAAGATAAAATTGAGGGGCGCTATTACAGGTTTTAGAGTCCCTAAAGGCAATTAAAAAATTTTGTGAGGAGGGGTTTTTATGGAAAAGAAGATTTATCCAGAGTTGACTATGGATTTTGTAAGGGTTACAGAAGCATCTGCTTTGATGAGTAGTTTATACTTGGGTTGTGGTAATTTGGAAATGATTAAGCATAGTTCTATCGATGCTATGAGAGGCATGTTTGACTACATAGACTTTAAAGGGAATATAGTAATGAGTAAATACGATAAAGAAAATTCAAAGATGTTGTACGTTGATGAAAAAGTGGGTACTTGGCAAGACAGCACTTCTGAAATGGATTTAGCCGTTGATGCTATAGACGGAGTGAAATTGGCTGCCTTCGGCCTGCCCAATGCCATAAGTTGCGTTGCTGCCACGGTGTCTGGAGGCATTAAAGTACTGCCGACTTTTTATTCATTTAAACTTGCTGTAGGACGTGAATTAAAAGGCAAATTGGATTTAAGAAAACCTATGAAAGAGAATATAAAAATCGCGTGTGAGGTTTTGGGAATTGCACCAACGGAACTAACTTTTGTTATTTTGAATAGGCAAAGGCATGAAGAGATTATAGAAGAGATTAAAGAAGCTGGTTCGAGAATAAAATTAATAAGTGATGGGGATATCACAGCAGCTATAGCGACCGCGATTCCCGATAGTGGAGTGGATATCTATGTTGGTATTGGGGGAACTCTTGAAGGGGTACTGTCAGCTGCTGCTTTAAAAACGTTAGGGGGAGAAATTCAAATGAAATTATGGACAAGGGATAGAATTGAAGAACAATCGATCAAGGAAGAAGGTTGGGACGTTGAAAAAATCTTTTATATCGATGAAATAGTTGGTGGGGAAGATGTAATATTTTCTGCAACAGGTATCACGGATGGGGATCTTTTAAAAGGGGTAAAATTTGTTAAAGGCTTTGCTTACACTCATACACTTACGATGAGAAGTAAGAGTGCTACTATAAGAAAAATCGAGTCTATGCATAATTTGAAAAATAAAACTATAAGGTTGAAATCTTTAGAAGAGGATAAAAGATTGATAGATTTGAGGAACGAGTATATTAATTAATTATGTTGAGACTCCTTTTTCTTTTGTTCTTGTCATAAATAAGATTACCCCTTCAAAGGCTATTTGTAAATAATAAGTTGCGAATCTCCACAACAATATAGTTGTAGAAACGAATCTTCCGGGCATAAAACTAGCAAGGACAATACCATACAATGTCTCTACTCCACCTGTGGAACCAGGGGTAGGTATATAATAGATGACAAAGTTCATTATTATAAAAAGAATGAATATTTCAAGGATGCTGTAATTTCCTGACGTAATAGATGTCAATGCAATATACAAACCTAGAGAATGAAAAAAAACGGTAAAACCACCCAATATAAAGTCAACCGCAACTATATGTGCCTTTTCGATCCATAGTGCTTTAATGCTTAACTTTAGCTCTACTAGCCAATTTTCTAGCTTTTGTAACCTTTTTTCGAATTTCGATTTATCTTTTAATGGCAATATCTTCAGTAAGAAGTTAAACAACTTATATATCAATTTTGGGTTTAAAAATATTAAAATTAACAAAGCTGAGAACCCTAATGCAGCTATTATACCAATGATAAGTATATATTTCCCAGTTCCTATTCTGTTTAAAATACTCATTACTCTTTTTATGAAGATTAGGATCATAGCCGAAGAGAACAATAAATTTTCTACAAGCCTTGACATCACTATATTTGTAGCCAAAGTTGACTCTATTCCTAATTTTGTAAGATGGTATATTTGATAAGGTTGACCACCACTAGCCATTGGGGTGATATTTGACATAAAATAGTATGAAATGGTATTATATATGGCATCTTTAAACTTTATTTTTTTGTGGAAGCTTATGGATACTAGGTACAATCTTATTAAATCTATCAAATAAGCCATAGAAAAAACTATAAATACCTCCACAATAACGAATAGATTGACAGTTTTAAGGGTGACGAGGGTTTCTTGGAAATCTGCAAAAAAAGAGATCAAAATGTTGATGACTAAACCAATAATTAAAGCAATGATTAGATTAATGATTATTTTTTTTCTACTAAGTGTTTTCCCCTCTTCATTGGTTTTATCTCCGGGCATTTTTACCTCCTATATAGATTTTTTGTTTTAGACCCTCTTCATAGATATTTTTTAATTTTATAAAGGCCTTTTCATCGCTATAATTTTCAAATAATATGTAAGACTTTTTCTCGTATTCAGCGTATAGTTCTGTGTTAATATTAAGTTTTTTGATTATCTCTACAAAATCTTCTACTGAGTTACCAGATAAGTAGTTGGGAGAAAATATTTGTTTGTAAACCGTTAAATCTCTCAGCACTAAAGGTAAACCGCTTCCAGCTGCTTCAATTACAACTAATCCAAAGGTTTCTTGAAAGGAAGGTAAGAAGAAAATATCGGATAAAGAATAATAATCGATCATTTTTTCTCTGTTTATGGCTCCAATAAAATTGACATTATTAGGCGACCTTTTTATCAATCTGTTCATTTCATCATGACCCTCAGTTATATGTTTAAAGGGCATTCCACCGGCCCAAATGAACTTCATGTTCTTTAATCTTTTAGTGGTTTCTACAAAATCTGTTATACCTTTTCTGGGTTGTATCTGTCCGGCGCCTAAAATTATGAAATCATCATCATTATATCCATATTTTTTTCTTAAATAGGATTTTTGAGTGCGTTTTTCCTCAGGTTTTGTGAGGAACAATTCTTTTATAACAAAGTTTCTGAAGACCACAATTTTATTTGGATTTATCTGGAGATCCTTAATCAACTCATTTTTAGTTTCTTCACTGACGGCTAAAATGCAGTCAGAAGAGTTATAGAAATATTTTAAATATCTATTGAAAAAAGGTAACCATAGTTTACTGAATTTTATACTACCTTTCAGGGAATTAGGAACTATGTGAGCAGAAATCACGCAAAAAGATTTTTTCTTATTCTTTAACAACGATAAGAAGCTTTTTATGTTTATAGTATGAATATGTAAAACATCGTAATTTCCTAAAATTTTGTTCTCGTATATTGTGTAATCACTATATTTTTTTAAAATGTATTTGTGATCCAATGTGGCCGAATACACCCCTTGACCAGGGTATTTTTCTGCTATTGATAAAATATTGATTTTCATTTTTCCCTCTCAAAATTGAAATTAAATGTATTTAATCAGTCTTTTCAAGTTTTTGTTATAAACTTTTGAATAGATCATAGCAGAGTTATCGACTATAAAATCTCTGTAGACATAACCATCAAGGTAAACCTTTTGTCTGTAAAGATATTTATTTATCAACGTATTAGATAACCCTTTTTGAGACATTAAACTTAATGGGAATCCTATACTTTCTATTTCGTATTGTGCGTAGTCTTGTAAGGTTGTTTCAACCTTTTTAATTGATTTTTGTTTCACCTCTCCGAATAACGTACTTTTAATATCTTCTAACTGTTGGACTTTTCCTTTCACTCGCTGAGTGACCTCTCTTAGTAAATTTTTACGATTGTTGTTGAAATAATCTAACGCGCCTGATTTGATTATTAGTTCCACAATATTTCTATTGATATTTTTGTTGATTACGAAATTAAAAAAATCTTCTAAGTTTGAGAGTTTCGCTTCTTCGAATATGTGAGAGATATTTTTGCCTATTCCTTTAATTATATACAAAGGTAGTATTAGATCTGTTTTACTTGCTAAACCGGATGGATATCTAATGTCTGGTAACTTTATTTTTACTCCTAAAAGCGATGCTTCATCTATTATATCAACATCAAGGCCTTTTATTTTAACATACTCTAAGAAAAAATTGGAAGGATCTTGGAATTTTTTTTCTGATAGCCAATATGTGATGTGAGCGTATGCTACCGCATGAGATTTATTAAAAGCATACTGAGCAAAGTTTTCAATTTGTGAAAACAATACGTTTGCTTCTTCTTCGTCTATCTTTTTTGAAGCGTTGGTAACAAATTTGTTTTTGAAGGTTGTAATTTTGTCTTTTTCTTTCTTAGATACTGCTTTTCTCAATAAATCAGATTCTTGAGGAGAAAATTCTCCTAAGATTTGAGCGATTTTCATTATCTGTTCTTGGTAAACTAAGACCCCCATTGTTTCTGGGAAAATCTTTTTCAAATATTCTGGGGAGTCTTCATTAACGTATTGATCTATCATTCCGGATTCAAGAGGTCCAGGTCTGTTGATAGCTAATAGTAAGATAAGTTCTTCAAAATTTTTGGGTTTTATTCTTTGGGCTAATTTTTGCCCTAGTTTTGAATCCAATTGGAAGATACCTTTTGTCAATCCTTTGGACAGGTAATGAAAAGTTTTTGAATCATTAAGTTCTCGGTACTTTTCTTTTATTTGTAATTTTTTTAAGAAGGTCAACGTGTCCAAAGCTAAAATGTCGAATTTTTCCACTCCTAAATATTTTAAATCAGACATTTCCCATTCTATAATAGGTACTTCCTTGAATCCCCTTTGGGGCGTTTTCTTTCCTTCAATGGGAGAAAAGGTTCTAAGGTCATTTTGGGAAATTATCAAACCTGCTGCATGAACCGATTCTGCTACTTCTATTCCTTCAAGATAGTAAGCGACATAAAAAAAGGTTTTATCTTTTTGCGGTAAAGATTTAAATTTATCAATGTTTTCTTTGCTTCTTATCGGAGCGTTTATTTTAGCTTCTAAATTGTATCCAAGTAGTTCTTCTGCCTTTTTTAAAGAGGATTTGATTTTCATGGTGGAGTAAGTCCTGATTTGAGAGATCTTATTTTCTCCAAATTCTTTTTGCAAGGCCTTTATTAGATCAACTCTTCTTTCCGCGTCGACATCCAGATCTATATCGGGTAATTCATGCCTGTATTGGTTTAGAAATCTTTCGAAGAGGAGATCGTAGTCAATAGGATTCACCTTAGTTATTCCTAATTTATAAACTAAGAAAGAACCTACAGCGGAACCTCTTCCAGGTCCAACTAAGATGTTATTTTTTATAGCGGTGTCAACGATTTTTTTTACCGTTAGAATATAATTTTCCACGTTTAACTTTTTTATTATGTTCAGCTCATAGGATAGGCGTTTTTTTTCTTCGGAAGTTAGTTCTTTTTGTAAAATAATATCTGTTAAATTCAAGTCAGTAACTTTGTATTCATCAAATTTATAGTTTCTTATATTGTAATAAGTTTCTATATTTGAGAATATAGATAGTTCATTTTGATATTTTAAACCATCTTTGATACAAAGAGATTCTTCATCGTTAAATATATCTTTTAAAACCCCTGTTGGATATTTCACATAGGGAAGATTCAAATCGATTTTTTTTAATTTTAAGTCGCTTACTAATCCGTTATAGTAAATTACAGCTGATCTAATATCGTTGTTTGTTTGCAATAAGAATTTACCATCTACCGTTTCATACAGAATTATTGGCTTAACTCCATACTTTTGGGCATAAACAATAAAACTTACCCATGATTTTGGGTGTGGCTCTGATAGAACTATGCAATTGTAGCCATACCTTTTTGCTAAGGGAAAAAGGTCCCTTAGTTGCAGATAGGATTTACCGATAGTTTTGGAAGTTACCACAGGTCCTAAGATCTTCAATGGCAGCCCTCCGTCAAGAATTTTGTCCATCTAGGTTTGTTAGAGTGATCAATAGATTCTTAAAGTCTTCGGGTAAAGGGGCCAAAAATTCCATCCATTCTTTAGTTTTTGGATGGTAAAAGCCTAATTTCAAAGCGTGAAGCATTTGCCTATTCACTGATATTTGAAGATTTTTATCGATTTTATTTTTTCCATACAAAGAATCTCCAATTATGGGATTACCAAGGTATTTGAAATGCACCCTTATTTGATGGGTTCTTCCCGTTTTTAGCCTTATCCAAACCAACGTGGCATGATTTTCAAATTCTTTTAACGCCTTGTATTCAGTTACCGCCTCTCTTCCATCGTACACAACAGCCCTTTTGTGTCTTAAAACAGGATGCCTCCCCAAGGGCAGATTTATTTCTCCCTCTTTTTCTTTTAGAGTTCCTTCTATTACAGCTAAATAGTATTTCGTTGTCATTCTTTCTTTAAACTCTTTTGAAAGTAGGTGATATGAAAAGCTAGTTTTTGCTACAACCATCACCCCAGAGGTTTCTTTGTCCAACCTATGAACGATTCCTAATCTGTTTGAATCTTGCATCGTCCTGTCAAGATCCCTTACATGGTACATTAGGGCGTTAACCAAAGTACCACTTTTGATATTTGGTGTTGGATGTACTATCAATCCAGCTGGTTTGTTGATAACGATTAATTCCGCATCTTCATACAGTATATTTAATGGTATATTTTCTGGTAAGATTTCCTCTTCTTTGGTTTCTTCCACCAATTCATGAAAATCTATTTGAATTTCGTCGCCTTGTTTAACTTTGTAATGAGGTTTCTTTTGAGTCCCGTTGACGGTAATTTGTCCTTTAGTTATTGCGTTTTGAACGAGATTTCTAGAAATTTCAATGGGAATTTTTTCGACAATGTATACGTCGAGTCTTTTTTGATCATCATCCTTTTCAACCTTGTATATTCTTTTCTCCATATTTGCTCCTTTTGAAAAAATGGTATAATAAAATCACACCACCAAAAGTCACGAATATATCAGCTACGTTGAATATAGAAAAGTTTGGCCAATATATCATATCTACAACGTATCCTAACCTAATCCTATCAAAGATATTGCCTAAAGCTCCCCCTATAATAAAAGATATACCCAAGTCAAAAGAAACGGTAAAAAGCTTATATCTTTCTTTGTATTTTTCTTTTAATATAAAAAGAAAAATGACTATTAACGTAGAAAGGGTTCCATGAAACAAGGCCAAATCTTTAAAAAATCCGAAGGCGATACCTGTGTTTTCAATGTAGGTCAATTGAAAAAATCCGATTTTAATGTTGTTTTCTAAGAGAAAAGTTTCTGAAAGTTTTTTAGTTAATTGGTCAAAAAAGATAATAATAGGTATAACCCAATTCATCCACTTAACCCCTTCTTTTTACTTTATTATAACCGTTATTGATTATAACACTTTAGAGGGGAAATTTGCCATATTCCTGATAAAAATCTTATTAATCGTATTACTAGGCAAAGGCACTGAAGCTCTTTCATCTTTATGGTTTGCTGTATTGTGCAAAGTAGGTCTTTAAATGATTTTGACGTTGAACTTGGGGTTTTTAAGGGGTTTGCCCTTTTGCAGTCTTATGCAAAAAGGTTTTTTTAATAAACTATGATTTTGAACTTGGGGTTTTTAAGGGGCTTGTTCCTTAACGCTCGGGTGAAGGGGCGCTAACACAAGTTTTAGAGCTTCTCAAGATACTATAATTTTAAGCCAACGAGGAGGAAAAATATGGAAGAAAGGAATCACAACTTCGATACTTTAATGGTTCATGCAGGTTATGAAAAAGATCCAACTACAGGGGCTAACGTAGTACCAATTTACCAGACTTCATCTTATACCTTTGAAGATTCAGCTCATGCCCTTAGGCTTTTCAACATGGAAGAAACCGGGAACATATATACACGTATAATGAACCCAACGACCGATGTATTGGAGAAAAGGGTTGCGGCATTGGAAGGCGGTGTGGGTGCTTTAACTACTTCCTCGGGGCAGGCTGCAGAAGCGATAGCGGTATTAAACATTATGAAAGAGGGGGATGAAATACTTACATCAAGCTCTTTGTATGGTGGAACATTCACACTATTTAAGAATTCTTTGAGTAGATTTGGAATAAAGCCTGTTTTCTTTGATGTTGACGATATGAACAGTCTAAAAAATAAGATAAATAATAAGACAAAAGCGGTTTATGTGGAAACTATCGGGAATCCCGAACTTTCTGTACCTGAATTCGAAGGGATTTCTAAGATAGCTCATGAGAATGGCATCCCATTGATCGTAGATAATACATTCGCTACACCGTACTTGTGCAAACCTTTTGAATTTGGTGCCGATATCGTTGTTCACTCCTTAACCAAATACTTGAATGGACACGGCAATTCAATTGGTGGAATTATCGTTGATAGTGGAAGTTTCGACTGGAACAACGGTAAATTTAGTATGTTAACTGAAGAAGACCCTGCTTTTCATGGGATAAGTTTTTATGAAAAATTTGGAAATGCCGCTTATATCTCGAAAGCTCGTTTCCAATGGTTAAGAGATCTGGGCGCTTCAATAAGTCCTTTCAATTCTTTTTTGACATTACAAGGGATTGAAACATTGAGTTTGAGAATGGAAAGGCATTGTTCTAACGCAATGAAAATTGCGGAATTTCTATCTGAAGATTCAAGGGTGAGTTGGGTAAATTATTCGGGATTGAAAAATCATAAGACTCATGAAAATGCCGTTAAATATCTAAAACATGGTTTTGGTGGTATACTTTCCTTTGGAGTGAAAGGTGGAGTAGAAGCTGGAAAAAGGTTTATTGAAGGGTTAAGAATATTTTCCCACGTTGCTAATGTTGGGGATGTTCGATCGCTTGCCGTTCATCCGGCTAGCACCACTCATGGACAATTGAGTGAAGAAGAACAGTTCGCTTCTGGGGTAAGTCCGGATATGATTAGGCTATCCGTCGGAATAGAAGATATCGATGATTTGATCGAGGATATAGATTCAGCTCTAACTAAAGCAACTAAGAACCATTAACCATTTTTTGAGTTCATCCGGGACAGAACGAAGGGAGTGTTAAAAGTGCCTATAAAAATACCTGAAAATCTTCCAGCTACAGAAGTATTGAGAAAAGAAAACATATTTATAATGACTGAAGAGAGGGCGATACATCAAGATATAAGACCTTTAGAGATTGTTATTTTGAATCTAATGCCGAACAAAATCGTTACTGAAACACAGCTATTACGATTACTTAGTAATACTCCTTTGCAAATAAATGTGGTGCTTTTAAGGATGGTATCGCACAACCATAAAAACGTATCAGAAGAGTACTTAGACACCTTTTATAAATCTTTTGATCAGATAAATCACAGAAAGTTCGATGGATTGATCATTACAGGAGCCCCTGTTGAAACTCTTGATTTTGAACAAGTGGATTATTGGGAAGAGCTGAAAGAAGTGATGGAATGGTCAAAGAAAAATGTGTTTTCTACTCTTCATATTTGTTGGGGTGCTCAAGCGGGATTGTACTACCATTTTGGCATTAATAAATATCATGTATCAAAGAAAATATTTGGCGTATTCGAGCATTCGGTAAGTTGTGAAGATTCACCATTGGTTAGAGGATTTGATGATACGTTTTGGGTTCCTCATTCTAGACATACCCAAATCAAAAGGGAAGATATAGAACCTATAAAAGAACTTATAATTTTAGCCGAATCGAAAAAAGCCGGTGTTTATCTAGTTGAAAGAAAAGATGGTAGGCAAGTATTTGTTACGGGGCACCCAGAATACGATCCAGAGGTTTTAAAAAAAGAATATTATCGGGATTTAAATAAAGGTGTGGATATAGATATCCCAGCGAACTACTTTCCGCATGATGATCCAGAAAAACGTCCTGTCGTAAGATGGCGAAGTCATGCTTATATTTTATTCAATAATTGGTTAAATTACTATGTTTATCAACAAACCCCATACATCCTTGATAATATTGACGAGGCAATTTTTTAATAATCAATTCAAAAAACAAAACTGTAGAGCTAACCTATTAGTTGCTCTACAGTTTTAATATCTTTATACAAAATTTTAGAATTTAATTTTTGGTTGAAACCAATTCTTTTGTTTCTCTTGCTATCATTAGTTCTTCATTTGTTGGAACCACCAACACCTCAACCTTAGAATCAGGAGTACTTATAACCCTTTCTAAGCCTTTAAAATTGTTTTTCTCTTTATCTATCTTTACACCAAGATAAGTTAAATACTTTTCACATATTTCTTCCCTTGTTACTGGAGAATTCTCTCCTACACCAGCAGTAAAAACGATAACATCTACCCCGTTCATCGCTGCCGCATAAGCTCCAATATATTTGGCTATCCTGTACTCATAAATATCAAGTGCAAGCCTACAAACTTTGTCTCCTTCCAAAGCCTTATCTTCAATATCCCTCATATCACTTGAGAAACCTTTCGTTATTCCATATACTCCACTTTTATTGTTCAATATTTCTACTACTTCTTTTGTCGTCAATCCCTCTTCCTGAGCTAAAAACGAAACTATAGCAGGATCTATATCTCCACTTCTTGTTCCCATTACCAATCCCTCTAAAGGAGTGAACCCCATTGAAGTGTCGAAAGATTCACCATTTTTTACAGCAGCAATGGATGCCCCATTTCCAATGTGTGAGGTTATAATTTTGAGCGTTTTTATGTCTTTATTCAAAATTTCCGCTGCTCTTTTGGAAACATATTTATGGCTTGTACCATGAAACCCATAACGTCGTATCTTGTATTTTTCGTAGTATTCATAAGGAATAGCATACAAGAAAGAAGTTTTTGGCATAGTTTGGTGGAAAGAAGTATCAAACACCCCAACTTGTGGCACGTTTGGTAAAAGTTCCATCGCAGCTTTTATACCCATCACGTTTGCGGGATTATGCAAAGGTGCCAAAAATGACATCATTTCAATTGTATCCAAAGAATCTTTGTCAATAATGACAGAAGAAGAAAACCTTTCACCCCCATGTACCACTCTGTGTCCAACTGCATCTATTTCGTTTAGAGACGAAATAACCTTGTAGTCTTCAGAAGTTAAGAGATCTAAAACTTCTTTTAAACCTTCTTCATGATTTTTTATAGCCTTCTCTATAACATATTTTTCCTCGTTTTTTCTGTGGATAATTCTTGATCCTTCTATGCCTATTCTTTCAACCAATCCTTTGGCTAAAACTTTTTCTGTATCCATTTCAAGAAGTTGATATTTAATCGAAGAACTTCCTGAGTTGATTACCAAAACTTTCATGCTTTTCCTCCTCATGCAAACGATTTTTGAACGTTAAATTATACATCAATATAGGAAAAATTTCAAATAAAACGTATTCAAGCATAATAAATTCCAACAACCTATTTTGATGGCAGTTAATTATGATCTTACATATAAAAAACATCCGCTTTATGCGGATGTTTTGATAATACGATTTATTATTATAATGCAGTGTATCCTCCATCAATAACCAATTCAGAACCTGTCATGAACGAGGATTCATCGGAAGCTAAGAACAAAGCTCCATTGGCAACTTCTTCAGGTTCAGCAGGCCTACCTAGTACGGTAGTTCCAAGAAGTCCTTTAGCCGCTTGTTCGTCTTTTAGTATTTCATCAGTCATTGGTGTTCTTATTACACCAGGATGTATAGAGTTTACCCTAATGTTGTATTTAGCAAGTTCAGCTGCAACTGTTTTTGTTAACAATCTCGATGCACCTTTTGAAGCATGATACGCAACAGCAGCTCCACTACCTATAATTCCATAAATAGATGAAATGTTGATTATAGAACCTTTTGTTGCTTTCTTCATTGCTGGTAACACGTACTTTATACCCAAAAATTGACTCTTTGCGTTTATGTTCATTACACGATCCCATTCTTCTTCTGATACGTCCTCTACTCCGTTCATACTCAAAATACCAGCGTTGTTTACTAATNNAATAATAGCGACTTTTCCTTCCAATCTTCCTGCCATATTATGTATCCCTCCTTTTAATTAGAACATTTATTATAATTATGGGGAAATAAAAAAGATTAAATTTACCTTGTTAAAATTATATCATATATATTTTTAAAAGAAAAAGTAATTATGTTAAAATAATAAAAATAAATCTTTTTATGGAGGTGTTTTATGTCAAAAAAAATAACGTACGGAATGGTTGGGGGATCAATTGATTCTATGATAGGTGAGGCACATAGAAATGCAATATTATTAGATGGAAGGGCAAGTATAGTTAGCGGATGTTTTTCAAGGGATTATAAAAAAACATTAAAAACAGGCAAAAAATGGGACATAAAGAAAGATAGATTGTACGAAAATTACTTAGAAATGGCTGAAGAGGAGAGCAAAAAGAAAAATAAAATTGATTTTGTAGTTATTGCGACTCCGAATGCTTCCCATTATGAAATTGCTAAAACCTTCTTAGGAAAAGGGATAAACGTTGTATGCGATAAACCCCTTACAACAACGGTAAAAGAAGCTGAAGAGTTAAAACAGTTATCAGATGATAACGATCTTTTGTTGTGTGTGACGTATTCATATGTGGGGTATCCGGTGATTTCATTAGCAAGGCACAAAATAGAAAAAGATGAGTTGGGTGAAATAAGGTTCGTTAACGTACAATACATTCAGGGATGGCTTGCTAAAAAGATCGAAGATGAAAATAAACAAGCTCAATGGAGATTGGATCCAAACCAAAGTGGTTTGGCTAATACTACCGCCGACATAGGCAGTCATGTGGAAAACATGGTTTCATATCTTGTTGGAAAAGAAATCGATAGTTTATGTGCTCGACTCGATACTTTTGTTGAATCGAGAAAATTAGACGACAACTCTACTGTGATGATAAATTTTAAAGATAAAAGTAAGGGTTTACTTTTCATGTCTCAAATCGCTATTGGAGAGAACAACAATTTCAATGTTTCCGTGTATGGGTCTCAAGCTACATTGAAATGGAGTTTTAAGCAGGCAAACAAATTAACAATTTTGCATGAAGACCACGAAGAAGAGATAATTCAAAATGTTGATGGAATTCCTGGAACAAACATAGGTTTCAAAAATACTTATACCGCATTTATCACCGATTTAATAAATAAAAAGAACGGTGAAATTATAACCAACGATAATGCCCATTTCCAAAGTGTAAATGCGGGATTAAGAGGGATGAGGTTTATTGAAAAATGTGTAGAAAGTTCAAAAAATGGAGGCATTTGGGTCAAATTTTAAAATCAAACTCAATTTGCAGCCTTTTGCAAAAAGTTTTTTTAAATAAACATTGATTATGAACTTGGGGATCTTAAGGGGTTTACCCCTTAACGTGTGGGTGAAAGGGCGCTAAAGAAAGGTTAGAGTTTCCAAAGATAGTATAAAACTCAATAGGAGGAGGATAAAATATGTTCAAAAGATTGACTTACGGAATGGTAGGTGGAAGTAAAGACTCTCAAATAGGTATAGTCCACAGAAAAGCTATAAATCTTCATGGTAAGGCAGAATTAGTTTGTGGAAGTTTTTCAAGAAACTTCAAAAACACTTTGGCAACAGGAAAAGAGTTAAAAATCGATGAGAAAAGATTGTACAGAAATTATGAAGAAATGGCGGAGGAAGAGTCTAAAAGATCCGATAAAATAGATTTTGTATCCATTGTTACACCCAACAGTTCACATTATGAAGTGGCAAAAAAATTTTTAGAATCTGGAATAAATGTGATGTGTGAAAAGCCTTTAACAATAACTCTAAAAGAAGCTGAAGAACTAAAACACTTAGCAAGAAAAAACAACCTACTTTTTGCTGTTGCTTACTCCTATACGGGTTATTCTATGTTAAGATATGCACGGGAGTTAATTAAAAGAGGGGAAATAGGTGAAGTTAGATTTATCAATGGTCGATACATAAGTGAATGGATGGCAAAAGTCCCATTTGCCGGTAAAAATTCTCGCCATGAATGGAGATCAGATCCAAAAGTTTCAGGTTTATCCAACTGCGTTGCAGATATCGGAGTACATGTTGATAACGTGGTTTCTTTCCTAACAGGGTTAAAGATAAAGGCATTAACCGCCAGAATGGACAAGTTTGTTGAGCCAGATAGACTTGATGATAATGCATCTATACTAATAAATTACGATAATGGGGCAGAAGGAATATACTGGACGTCTCAAATTGCTGTGGGACATGAAAATACTTTGGATATCGGTATATATGGGGCAAAGGGATCTATAGAATGGTCACAAGAACACGCAAATTACTTGAAGATCTCAAAAGTGAATCATCCTTTTATAACCTTATCAAGAGGAAGCGAAGAGGTTGATGATTTTATTAAAAATGATTATGTGACTCCTGGTGGGCATCAGGAAGGTTATGTTGAAGCCTTTGCAAGGGTATACGATAAGTTTATAAACGCTATTTCAAAAAGAAAAAAAGGAGCGCTTTTAGAGCAAATAGACTTAGATTTTCCCACTGTAGAAGACGGAGTAAAAGGTATGCGATTTATAGAAAAGTGTATAGAAAGTGCAGAAAAAGGCGCTAGTTGGGTAGAGTTTTGAAATTATCTTGGTTCGATTTTCTAATAGCAAGTATTTTCTCCTTTTGATGGTGACTTATTATGATCTAACATATAAAAAACATCCGCTTTACGCGGATGTTTTGATGATACGATTTATTATTATAATTATAATGCAGTCCATCCACCATCAATAACTAATTCAGAACCTGTCATGAACGAGGATTCATCGGAAGCTAAGAACAAAGCTCCATATGCAACTTCTTCAGGTTCAGCAGCCCTACCTAGTGGGGTAGTTCCAAGAAACTGTTTAGAGGTTTGTTCATCTTGCAAAATATCTTCGGTCATAGCCGTTCTTATTATACCAGGATGTATTGAATTCACCCTAATGTTGTATTTAGCAAGCTCGACTGCAACTGTTTTTGTTAACAATCTTGATGCACCTTTTGAAGCATGGTACGCTACAGCCATTCCTGTACCTACGATTCCAGCAACGGAAGAAATGTTGATTATAGAACCTTTTGTTGCTTTCTTCATTGCTGGCAAAACATACTTTATACCCAAAAATTGACTCTTTGCGTTTATGTTCATTACACGATCCCATTCTTCTTCTGATGCATCTTCTACTCCGCCCCTAGGGAAAATACCAGCGTTGTTTACTAATNNAATAATAGCGACTTTTCCTTCCAACCTTCCTGCCATACTATGTATCCCTCCTTTATGATGTGAATATTTTCACAATCCATCTAAAATAAAAGAACCAATTTCACTACCATTAAATTGTACCATATGTATTTTTAAAAGAGATATTATTTATGTTAAAATAATAAAAATAAATCTTTGCCACTTCAGGGATAGATAAAATCAATAACCTTCAAAAATTCACATTATAAGGGCGCTAGTTGGGTAGAATTTAAAATTATCTTGGTTCGATTTATGAATAGTAAAAAATATTTTATATTGTATTAAATTACCAAATGATTAAAAATGGTATAATCACTCGGATAGGTTGTTAGTGATTTTTTTAACTTTTATCAGGTGAAAGAAACAGGGTGAAAGGGCGCTATATGTATAATAAAACCTAATTATGCGGGGAGGTAAATAAATGGAAGAACTTCTTGAGAGCAAATTAAAAGACGTGAAAACTTATCTTGATTCAATCGATTTGAACGATAAAACTGAAGAAGAAAGAAGAAGTTTGCTAATTGAAGTTTTGCATAAAGTTCAGGAAAATCTAGGATATATTCCAATTGAAGTGCAAAAATTAGTAGCTAGAAAATTGGAGATTCCTTCTTCTCAAGTTTATGGTGTTGTAACTTTTTATAACTTTTTCACCACAAAGCCTAAAGGGAAATATCCTATAAGCGTATGCCTAGGAACAGCTTGTTACGTAGGCGGAGCAAATGAACTCTTAGACGAATTCAAAAAGATTTTAAATGTTGAAGAAGAAGAGGTAACCGAGGATGGATTATTTTCCATTCATCCCGTTAGATGTTTAGGTGCATGTGGTTTGGCACCTGTCGTAAAAATAGGGGAAAAAGTACATGGAAGACTTAAAAGAAACGATGTTAGAAAAATAATTAGAGATTATAGAGCCAAAGAAAAATAGTCAATAGGAGGGTTTCTCTATGCCTAAATTAAGGAGTTTAGAAGAATTAGAATCGTTGATAAATGAACTCAAAGAAAAAGAGAATAGAAGTAAAATTGTATTAAAAGTTGCACTAGGAACTTGTGGAATCTCAGCTGGAGCTGATGAAACATATGAAGAGCTTCTAAAAGAGATACAAGAAGAAAAATTAGAAAATATTGAAGTTATGAAAACAGGATGTTTAGGATATTGCTATGCTGAGCCAACAGTAGAAGTCAACGAACCAGGCAAAGAACCAATATTGTATGGTAACGTTACAAAGTCGAAAGTAAAAGATCTTGTTAAAACTCATTTAGTAGAGGGAAAAATCGCAGACGAATTGTTGATAGAAGAAACCCATAAAAAAGCAATTTGAGGGAGGTAAAACGATGCCTGAACAAGTAAGAATCGTTTTAAGGAACGCTGGAAATATCGATCCTGAAAATATAGAAGATTATTTAAAAAATAATGGTTATTTAGCCCTAGCAAAAGCACTTAAATTGAAAAGAGAAGAGGTAGTTCAAACGGTTTTGGATTCAAATTTAAGAGGTAGAGGTGGTGGTGGGTTTCCAACCGGTTTGAAATGGAAATTCGCCATGCAAGCCAAAGGAGACGAAAAATACGTAGTATGTAACGCAGATGAAGGTGATCCGGGAGCATTTATGGATAGATCTGTATTAGAGGGTGACCCTCATTCCGTGTTAGAAGGTATGGCTATAGCTGGATACGCAATTGGTGCCCAGAAAGGGATTATTTACATAAGAGCTGAATATCCTTTGGCTGTTGAAAGACTAAAGGTAGGTATTTCACAAGCTAAAAATTATGGATTGCTTGGAGAAAATATTTTAGGAAGTAATTTTTCTTTTGATATAGATATCAGACTGGGAGCAGGAGCTTTTGTCTGTGGAGAAGAGACCGCTCTGATCCATTCGATAGAAGGTTTTCGTGGGGAGCCTACAAACAAGCCTCCTTTTCCTGCTAATAGTGGTTTATGGAAAAAGCCGACTTTGATAAACAACGTTGAAACACTTGCAAATATAGCGCCTATAATACTCAATGGCGCCGACTGGTTCAAACAATACGGAACAGAAAATTCTCCAGGTACGAAAGTGTTTGCACTTGCAGGGGATGTTAAGAATGTTGGTCTTGTTGAAGTTCCAATGGGTACAACTTTGAGAGATATAATCTTTGATATAGGTGGAGGGATCAAAGGAGATAAAAGGTTCAAAGCTGTTCAAACCGGAGGTCCTTCGGGAGGATGTATTCCTGAAGAATACTTGGATACCCCTATAGATTACGATAGCCTTCAAGAGTTGGGTTCGATGATGGGTTCTGGTGGAATGATTGTTATGGATGAAGATACTTGTATGGTCGATGTTGCAAAATTCTATCTTCAATTTACAGTTGATGAATCCTGCGGTAAGTGTACTACTTGTCGAGTAGGAAACGTAAGACTTTTAGAAATACTGGAAAAAATAACCTCAGGGAATGCTAAAATGGAAGATCTTGATTACATGGTATCTTTGGCTAATGTGGTTAAAAACGGCTCTTTATGTGGTTTAGGGCAAACCGCCCCAAATCCGATACTCTCTACTTATACGTATTTTGAGGATGAATATAAAGAACATATATTGGACAGAAACTGTCGAGCTGGAATATGTAAGAATTTGATAAGGTACGAAATAATTCCAGAGAATTGTACGGGTTGTACGGCTTGTGCAAGGGTATGCCCAACTGAAGCGATACTAGGAGAATTAAGAAAACCTCATACGATTGAACAAGAAAAGTGTATAAAATGTGGATCTTGCTACTCAACATGTAGATTTAACGCAATAAAAATAGTATAAATTTTTTGGTTAGGAGGGAAATAATAAATGCCTAAAGTATATATAAATGGCAATGAATTTGAGGCTTCCGAAAACGATACCGTCTTAACGGCTGTTCAAAAATTTGGGGGCTATATACCAACACTTTGTTATATGAACTTAAAGGATGTCAATATAGAAAATAAGCCTTCTTCATGTCGAGTCTGTATGGTTGAAATAGAGGGAAGAAGAACGTTGGCTCCTGCTTGTACAACACCAGTGTTTGAAGGAATTAAAATAAAGACACATTCGAGAATGGCGGTAGAAGCTCGAAGAACAGCCGTTCAATTGTTGTTATCCGATCATCCACAAGATTGTCTAAAATGTCCAAAAAATGGTGATTGCGAACTACAAAAAATTGCTGCTGAACTGCACGTTGTGAACAATCCTTACTTTGGGAAAACAGCTAATTATGATCAAGATATCTCTGCAGCGATAATTAGGGATCCTAACAAATGTATCATGTGCAGAAGATGCGAAACCATGTGTAACGATTTTCAAACGGTTGGTGTTCTCTCAGCAATAGACAGAGGTTTTGGCGCAGTTGTCAAACCTTCTTTTGACTTGCCTTTAGAAGAAACAACCTGTACATTCTGTGGACAATGCGCGGCTGTCTGTCCTACAGGGGCGTTAGTTGAGAGATCTTACATAGATGAAGTATGGAAAGAATTGGAGAATGAAGAGAAACATGTTGTAGTTCAAACCGCTCCTGCAGTGAGAGTAGCCTTAGCGGAAGAATTCGGTTACGAACCTGGAACTATTTCTACTGGGAAGATGGTTGGAGTTTTAAAACTAATGGGTTTTGATAAGGTCTTCGATACCAATTTTGGAGCAGATTTAACCATAATGGAGGAAGCCACCGAGTTCAAAGAAAGGTTAGAAAATGAAGGTTTTTTACCTATGTTGACCTCTTGTTGTCCTGGATGGGTTAAATTTATCGAACATCAATTCCCTAATTTGCTTGAGATGCCTTCTTCTGCGAAGTCCCCTCAACAGATGTTTGGGGCAATTGCAAAGAGTTATTACGCACAAAAAAATAATATTGATCCAAAAAATATAACCGTTGTATCTATAATGCCTTGTTTGGCAAAAAAATATGAAGCAGCTCGAGAAGAAATAAATGCCTCACCTGAATACAGGGATGTTGATTATGTATTGACTACTAGAGAACTGGCAAAAATGATCAAAGAAGCAGGAATTAATTTCAAAGCTGTCCCTGAAAGGGAGTACGACAGTCCTTTAGGAGAATCCACGGGCGCCGCGGCTATCTTTGGAAGAACAGGTGGAGTTGCAGAGGCGGCTTTAAGAACTGCTTATGAATGGATTACTGGAAGCGAGTTAAAAGCAGTTGAATTTGAACAGCTTCACGGGTATGAGTCTATAAGAGTTGCGGAAGTAGAATTAAATGGGAAAAAATTAAGAGTTGGAGTTGCTTATGGCTTGGGTAATGCACGAAAGCTTTTAGAAGATGTTCAATCTGGTAAGATAGAATTGCATTTAATCGAAATTATGGCTTGCCCAGGGGGATGTGTCGGAGGCGGTGGCCAACCATACCATCATGGTGATCTCAACGTTATTAAAAAGAGAATAGATGCTTTGAATGTTGTTGACAAATCAAAGATCATTCGAAAGTCCCATGAAAACCCGTCAATTGTTAGACTATACAACGAATATTTGGAAAAACCTGGAAGCGAAAAATCACATCAATTATTGCATACGCATTATATGGAAAGAGAATGGCTTTAAAAAAACTAAAGGCGGAGAAAATCCGCCTTTTCTGTTAATTAAATCCACACTTTAAAGGTTTTTATTTCGTAAGGAGTTATATTGAATACGATTTTATTATCTTTAAAGGTAAGTTCTTTTTCCTCTTGTTCAATTAAATTACATTCAACCGCTTTTTTTATACTTCTAAAAAATTCTATTTCCACTTCACTTTTTCTGCTTCCTTTACCTTCGAAAAGTCTAACAAGTACAGAGTCATCATCTTCTGCTTTTTTAATGGTTTCAATTACCACATCGGGATCGCTAATCTTAATAGAAGAAAAATTATCAGGAAGACTTCCCTCTTCGTTTTTTTCTAGCTTTTTAACTATGACAGGGTAGTTCAATTTGTATGATTCTTGTATTACTCGTGAATCTCTCCATGTTCCAGCGTGTGGTAAAAGAGAGTAAATGAATATATGTTCTGTTCTATCAGCGGTTTCATCGGGTTCGATTGGGGATCTGAGAAGAGTAAGCCTCATAACGTTTTCTTTTATATCGTATCCATGTTTACAATCGTTTAATAGTGAAACTCCGTAATTTGTTTCTGAAAGATCTGCCCACTTCTGTGCAGGGACTTCAAATTTAGCTATATCCCAACTCGTGTTGTTGGTCGTACTTCTTTCTATGTTACCAAATTGTATGTTGTAGGTGGCTTTTGTGCTCCTTATATTAACAGGAAAAGCTGTTTTTAGTAAAACTTGTCTCTCTTTCCAATCAACATATGTATCAAAATCGATCCTTCTTGTGTGGTTGTATACGATGACTCTTTGTTCGATAGTTGAGTCATAAAACCTCCAAGAGAATTTTAAAACGCCTTTTAAGGGGCTCTCTTCCTCCACTTTTGCTTCGATTAAATCTGTAACTTCTTTCATCTTTTCGTTGAAATAAGGAGAAATGTCCCATGCATCAAAAAAGTAAGGTTTATCTTCGAATGCTTGTAGTACATTTCCCAATTTCCCTTCTTCCAATACTTCCCTTTTATTTTCTTTATCGTATAACCTTTTAATCTGGCCCTTTTCGTTGAATTCAATTATATAGTACCTGTTTTCAATGTAATCTTCTTTTACAATCATTTTTTCATCAATTTGTCTTTGGTCCAAATTAGATACCGTAATACTTTTATAGCCAAAAGAGGGGATTCCTCTAACCAACGTTTTTTTACCGTTTTCTAGCTCTAAAATCTCGTCCCTTTCAAAGGCGGTGGTGTTGAATAATACTAAACTGTCTTCTTTGATCTTTATTTCCTTTGAAATCACAGAGATAGCTCTTTCAACCTCTTTGTTGGCTATCCCTTTTATCTTTTCAAAATCCTTTCTTGCGTCTTCATAAACTTCTCTTATTGAGGAACCTGGTAAAATATCGTGGAATTGGTTTAATAATAACAGTTCCCAACCTTCGATCAACGAATTTTTAGGATAGTCAAAATCTTTTAATAAATTCATGGCCATAGAATTTAAGAATTCTGCGTTATGGTACAATACTTCTGATTTTCTATTTTCCCTTTTCACAAAGGCTTGTGAAGTATACGTACCTCGGTGTAGTTCAAAGTACAACTCATCATCCCAAACTGGAACATTTTTATCTCTTATTCTTTCTTCCAATCTCTCAAAGTAGTCTTCTACTCTTCCCATCTCCACTTGAGGTAATCCTGGGATTCCTTTTATTGCTCGATAATTTTCAAACATTTCATATGTTGGACCTCCTCCCCCATCTCCCCAACCAAAGACAAGAAGTAATTCATCGTTTACATCTTTTTGTTTATAGTTATCCCATATTCCTTTTATCGTGAAGGGTTCCACCATACCGTTGTATGTGTAAAAGTAATTGTTTTTATCTGGAGTCGTAATAAAATGAGATAAGATTTTAGTACCGTCGATACCTTTCCACCAAAATGTATCGTATGGGAATTTGTTGATCTCATTCCAGCTTATTTTCGTTGTAGCAAAGTATTTCATTCCATTTTTCTTTATTATCTGAGGAAGGGCATAAGTGTAACCAAATGCATCAGGCAACCATACAACGTTAGAATCAATTCCAAACTCTTCTTTTAAGAACCTTTTCCCAAATAGTATCTGTCTTATCAAAAACTCACCTGGAGATATGTTAGAATCCGACTCTATCCACATACCACCGGTTGCTTCCCATCTGCCTTCTTTTATTTTTTCCTTTACTTTTTCATACAACTCAGGGTAATCATTTTTTAAGAGCTTATACAATGCCGGAGAAGAGTGCATAAATATATACTCTGGATACTCTTGCATTAGGTTGAGAACCGTCGAAAAGGTTCTTTGTGCTTTTTCTCTTGTATGTTGTACAGTCCAAAGCCATGCCATATCTATATGAGAATGCCCTGTCAAAACAACTTTTGGAGAATCCATTTTAAAATTGTTTAGTTTTTTCAATTCTTCTTGTAAAAAATTATAACTGTCTTTTATTGATTCATAGTATTCTTTGGATCGAGATTTTGTAAAATTGATTCTATTGTAAGAATCGTTTAAAATATGGAACAACTTTACTCTCACAATATCATTTTCACTGAGTTGTTCTATTGTGTCAAGAATATTCTTTGCGAGGAAATAGTACTTTTGTGAATATTTTTCTATTTTGTAAAGTTCCAAACCTGAAAACGTATAATTTAATTCACCTCTCAAACCAGTCCATGACCTTAAGTATACGTTCAATACATTTCCTTGCACAACCTTTGGCGATATTATAGCCTCTTTATGGTATTTATCGATACCTTGAAGGAATTGACCATTTACAAAGATTAAAGACTCAGGATAGTCAGGAATAACGTCCAGATCACCGTCTTTTTCCAAAGAAACCTTTAAAAAAAGCGGTTCTTTGTAAATATTCTCAGGTAACTTGATATTTTTTCTAAACCAAAATACCTTATCGTACCCTCCCCACTTTTCCTCATTTTCTATCTTTTTCCAGTCTATTGAACCGTTGAATTTTGGTTTGAATCTTCTTTCTTTGTCTTCAAAGTATTCCATTTGTTGAATTTTGAGAATACTGAAAAATTGTAATTTTTGAACTTCTCTTAATCCATTTTCTAACTTTTTCTTGTTTATATTTTCTAACATTTTTTATATCGACCTCCTAAATATCGACCTCATTAATGATAACACACAACTTTTGAAGGAAGGTAATGAAAATTTTGATAAGTAGTGGGCTTAATGAATAGAGTAAGCTTTAACAAAAATAAATAATTATTTAATCAACAAAACCCCGAATGAGGGTTTTTTGATCCACTTTTTTGTTAGTAAGTTTTATGATAAAATTTAGAAAGAATCATGTTACTTAATAATTTTATAAGAAGGTGAAGTTATCTATGAAAAGGTCCATACTGAATTTACTTTTTGTTGTTTTTATATTCGTTACGTTGTTTCCTTGGAGTGGACATGAGACGATGACTTATTATATGATTCAAGATTTGCCGAATATTGATAAAAAGGTTCTCATTACAGAATATTCATACGAAGAAGAGAGGCAATACAATTTAGAATATCTCAGTTTAACCGATGTAGCAGGAAAAAGAGAGTTCTTTTCTCCTAATGGGGATGGTGTATTTCCTCCAGATCCACCTCCAGTGGATAATAGTCTTCCAGTTTGGCAAATTTTAACAATATACTCTCCAGAGCCAGATAACGGAATGGACGAAGGTCTCGATCTAAGCCCACTTCAAGGTTTAATTGGCAACAGTCAGGGTGTTCGGCATATGCGTTATAAAATTGGATTTTTAAAGGCTTTTGAAGGTGACAAATCATTTCTCTATTTTGTTGAATTATCCAAACAGGCTTTTGAAAAAAATGACGAATATTGGGGATATAGATTTTTAGCTCGTGCACTTCATTATATTGAAGATCTTTCACAACCTTATCATAATGCCCCAGGTTCATTTTTTGAAATGATAGGAGCAGCTTTTAGCAAAAACATGTCAGGAAAACTTAACAATGCACACTATTTAATGGACGATTATTTAGTATATCTTTTGTATTATTCTGATAATGCTGCGAAAGAAATTATTTTGGGTGCAGAACCTATTTTTTTCGATAGTTACGAAGACTACGTTCAAGAAATCATGAACTATTCTCATAGTAAGTTTTCTTTGATTCATTCAGAAATCAAAGCCCAGTTTGGGGAAAGTTTAAACGATTATGTAACTATTGAACAAATTAGAAAGATGGATGAAGAAGGAAAATTGTCAAAACTTAAGGGAGAAACGCTGAGTATATTGTCTTATTCTTCTTCTATAATAAAAGGCTTCTTAATCGATTTTCTTGAATCAGTTGGTCAAATATAGTAAATTATATAGATATTGAAATTAAAGGAGATCTACTATTGTGAACCAAGATAAAATAATATTATAGTTAATCCAGTGGCGGGTGGGAGTAAAGCCCTAAAAGTGTGGACAAAAAAATCTATCCAATTTTGAAATTTTCCCGCAAAGACTAAAGGTTTTAAGTGGATTAATAATAGAGCGTTGATTGATCTGCTCCAAAAAAATATGAAAGTAAAAATAAAAAATTTAACGAATTTAATAATATAAGCAGGAGCTACAAGAGCTCCTGCTTTTGGAATTACTATTCTTTGCTTACCAATTTGGGAGGATAACCAATTTCATCCAATAAGTTTACTATTTTTTCAGGTTCTTGGAGTGTTTCAACTTCTACCTTTTTGTTTTCTAAATCAACCTTGAAATCTTGCACAACACCGGAAGACTTTAACTGCTTTTCTATGTTCATCTTGCAATGTTCACAAGACATATCTGGTACATCAAAGATGTATTTCATTGTTTCACCTCCTATAGTTTTTTTGTAATTCGACTGGAATTGTAAATTACGTTTATGGAACTGAATAACATGGCAATCTCTGCTATTGCTGGGTGAAGGATTGCTGTCATTGCCAAAGGTATTGCGATAATGTTGTAGAAGAATGCCCAGAATAAGTTTTGCTTGATTTTTTTAAAGGTTATTTCAGATATCTTTATTGCATCTATTACTTTTGAAATTTCTCCTTGACTTATTATTACATCCGCAGATTCTATTGCTAAATCCGTTCCGTTGCCTATTGCAATACCCATATCAGATGATTTTAAAGCGGCGGCATCATTTATTCCATCGCCTATCATAGCGACTCTTTTCCCTTCTATCTGATATTTTCTGACTATTTCTACTTTATTTTGAGGAGATATATTTGCAAAGACCTTATTAATTCCAACCTTTTTAGCAACGGCTCTGGCGGTGTTTTCGTTGTCACCTGTTACCATTATTGGTTCCATTCCCATTTCTTTTAATTTTTTTATAGCTTCTACTGCATCACTTTTAATCTCATCAGCGATTCTTATGTAGCCAACAATTTTTTCATTTTTACTTACTTCTATTACCGTTTCTGCGTTTTCCATAAATTCTTGGTAGGGTTTTGCATCACGTGGTTTACCGATATAATATTTATTGTTTTTGTATGTTCCAACGATTCCCTTGCCTGTTATTTCCTCTATTTCTTCAATTTTTATGTTCTGATTTTTAATATGTTCATGTGCGTATTCGACTATAGCCTTAGCCAAAGGGTGAGTAGAATTTTTCTCTATTTCTGAAATAATTAAAAATGTTTCATCATCTAAATTGTGTTCAATAACTGATGGTTGTCCTTTAGTTAAGGTTCCAGTTTTGTCCATGAGAATTGTATCTATATCTTTAGCCATTTGAATAGCTTCTCCATTTTTTATGATCAATCCTTTTTTGGCAGATACAGAACTTGCAGCCACAAGGGCCATAGGAGTTGCTAAGCCAAGTGCGCATGGGCACGCTATAACAAGGGTGGCAACAAACGAAAAAATTGCGGTAGATAGCGGACCGGCATCTGTAAGAACCCATGGAATGATATTTGAAGCGTTAATTAAAAAAGGTTGGAACGTTTCATATTGGAAAAACCAAAGGATACCACTTAGGACAGCTAAAGAAAAAACTGTCGGTATAAAATACAAGGTTATTCTGTCAGCTAGGGCTTGAATAGGTACTTTAGAGGATTGTGCCTCTTCTACAAGTTTAATCATTTGATTTAGGAATGTGTCTTCTCCAACTTTTTCAACTTTTATTTTTAAGAGTCCTGATTCGACTATTGTGCCACTCACCACGGAATCCTTCTCACCTTTTGATACAGGTAATGGTTCGCCACTTATCATAGATTCATTTATCGAAGCTTGTCCTTCTACGATAGCACCATCTAAAGGAATTTTTTCCCCGGTCCTTACCAGTATTAAATCACCTATTTTGACTGTGTCTATGGGTAATTCAACTACACCTTCATCAGTAATCACATTGGCTTTGTCAACTTTCATGGAAAGAAGGAGCTTTATTTCTCTTGAAGCGCTATGTTTCATCCTTGCTTCGATGTATCTCCCTATCAAATTCAATGTAATCAACATCGCTGCAATAGTACCAAAAGAAAGAATATCTAAACCTGCAATAGCTAAAAGGGTTGTTGCCCAAGCGGAAATAGCTCCAAGAGAAATTAATGTATCCATATTTGTATGGAGATGAGATAAAGCGATCCAGGCGCTTTTTAAAGTTTTTCTGCCCGGTATTAAGATTGTAGCACCTGCGCCGATTAACTCAATGAATAGCATAAAAGGAATATTCAATCCACTCATATTTAAGATCATGAGAACCATAAGAGGAATCGTGAAAGCTAATGAAAGATACATATCTTTCCGAGATTCTTTGAATCTTTTTTCTATCAAATCCTCAGTAGGCATTTCCTCAGAAACCTTATATCCAACGTCTGATACAGCCTTTTTAATTTTGGCCATTGGTATAGCTTCTTGTGATATTAATACAGCTTTTTCTGTCGCTAAATTCACAGAGACATATTTTACTCCATCTAATTTTTTCAGCGCCCTTTCTACATTTTTTACACATGTGGCGCATGTCATCCCCTGAACGCTGAATGAAACTTTATTATTTGGAGAAAAATTTTCTTTTGAATTTGCAGGTTCTAACGATTTTTCTTTAACTTCACTCATTTAATACACCACCTTTTCTACGTTTTTTTGAGATAATCGAAAACCTCTTCAAGTTCTTCTAACTTTACATTGATTTCTTCGGCATCTTTAGAAGACGTGGCATCTTTCACGCATGTTTCTATATGTTTTTTCAATATTTCTGAGTGAGCATTTTTTAAAAGGGAAATTGTGGCTAACAGTTGCTTAGATATATCAATACAGTATCTTTCGTCTTCAATCATTTTTATAGCTGCATCAATCTGTCCACGAGCTGTTTTCAGTTTTCTAAGAGCCTTTTCGTGTTTCATAAAATCGCCTCCTGTTTATCCATCCCTCCAGGGGAGGGTATAAAAATTATAAACTATTTTTATTACGCTCAAATTAATATGGATTGTCGAAACAGTAAATTTATAAAACTTATTAAAATAACGTTATTACTTGCTCATGAGTTACTAACTTGTGAGTTAGTAACTCATGAGTAAGTAACTCTAAAGTTAGTAATATTAAACCACAAAAACGATGTTTTGGCAAAAGATCTAAATTTTGTTTTAAATATACTATAAAAAATAATCAATAAAAAAGACGCCTTGTACAGACGTCTTGTATATTTTTCAACAACATCATTTTTTTATTTAAAAAGTAAACAATTCATTTGTTCATATAAAAATTCATGAGTATTTCTGCTACCTCGGCTCTTGTGAATTCTTTTGGTGGTTTTTCTCCTTTTGAAAGCATTTCTCTTACCTTTGTCCCACTAAGGAACACATGGTCTTCTTTTCCGTGTGGACATGTTTTTGCCGTTGCCATGTTTTCACACTTCTTGCAATAAAACGCATGTTCAAATTTTAGTGGCACTATCCCTATCTCTTCAGGCTTAAACTGGTCAAATATCTCTTGAGCTTCGTAAGTTCCATAGTAATCTCCAACACCTGCATGGTCTCTTCCTACAATAAAATGTGTACATCCATAGTTCTTTCTACATATTGCATGAAAGATGGCTTCTTTTGGACCGGCGTATCTCATGTTAACAGGGAATACCCCTAAAAATACCCTTTCTTTTGGGTAATACTTGTCCAGTATAACTTCGTAGGATTTCATCCTCACATCGGAAGGGATATCTTCCTCTTTGGTTTTTCCCACCAATGGGTTTAAGAACAAACCATCAACGATTTCAAGCGCTGTTTTCTGCAAATACTCGTGTGCCCTGTGTATGGGGTTTCTCGTTTGAAAGGCTACTATCGTCTTCCATCCCTTTTCAGAGAATAACTTTCTTGTATCTTTTGGATCGAATCTGAACTCTTGAAAGTTTTCGTGTTCTATTCTGTTGAGTAAGGTGATCTCCCCGCCTAATGCTATTTCTCCTTGTTCGTATAAAAACTTCACGCCAGGATGAGCATTATCTTGTGTTTTGTAAACTTTCAATGCCTCTTCTTCTTTCCTTCTTTCAAATTTTTCTTGAAGATGTAGTATGGCGTACTCTTTTGAATCTTCTTGGTTCTTTATCAATACATCTTCTCCCACTTTTAAGCCATCAGCAATCTCTTTTTTTACCGATAGAATTATTGGAATAGACCATACCGTTCCGTTAGATAACCTCATGTCGTTTAAAACGGAATCGTAATCTTCTTTTGTCATAAACCCTTCTAAAGGGCTGAATAAACCTGTTGCAATGTTTTCTAACTCAGATAGATCAAAATAAGTTACATCTACACTTTTCAACTCTTTAGACTTATTTAACCATTCTTTTTTTTCTTCTTCAGTAGCTATCTTGTTGACCAATTTTCCACCGTGTGGCTCAATCATTTTTTAGACCTCCATAATTGGGCGTTAAGGGATAAATCCCTTAAGATCCCCGAACGCATTTGCTACGCAAATGAGAATTAGGATGTTACTTCTAAAGCATTATAAAAGTGTTTTGCACAAATCAGCAAAAAACTTTTTGCACAAGACTGCAAAAGGATAAATCCCTTAAAAACCCTAAATTTAAAATCAAAACCATCTAAAAACATGGTTTGCATACTGCAACAAACAAAGGGTAAACCCCTTAAGATCCCCACGTTCATAATCAATGTTTATTTTAAAAAACTTTTTGCACAAGACTGCAAAAGGATAAATCCCTTAAGATCCCCGAACGCATTTGCTTCGCAAATGAGAATTAGGATGTTACTTCTAAAGCATTATGAAAAAACTTTTTGCATAAAACGGAAAAAGCTACGCAAATGAGAATTAGGATGTTGCTTCTAAAGCATTATGAAAAACCTTTTGCACAAATCAGCAATAAGCTTTTTGCACAAGACTGCAATCAGATAATATCTTTGTTTCTTAAATATTCAATAACCTTTTCAACCGATTCATCTATGCTTTCTAAATCGGTGTTCAAAATTAACTCAGGATTTTCGGGTTCTTCGTAGGGAGCAGAAATCCCGGTAAAATTTTTTATTTCTCCCTTTATCGCTTTTTCGTACATACCTTTTGGATCCCTGATTTTTAATTCATCAATAGGACATTTTACGTATATCTCAATAAATTCTCCGTCTTTTACTAGTTCTCTTACCCTCTGTCTATCTTTTTTGTATGGAGAAATGAATGCAGTCATGGTAATTATCCCAAGATCTGCAAATAACTTTGCAACCTCTCCTATCCTTCTAATATTTTCTTCTCTATCTTCTGGTGAGAATCCTAAATCACCATTTAAACCATGCCTGATATTGTCTCCATCCAAAACATACGACAATTTTCCCATTTTTAACAATCTTTCTTCCAATTCATGTGCTATGGTCGATTTTCCAGAACCAGATAATCCAGTAAACCAAAGGATGACTCCCTTTTGTCCTAAAAATCTTTCTCTATCTTCTTTTTTTATTTTCCCAGCATGCCATACAACATTCTCGCTCTTTTTTCTCTCCACTTTTATACCTCCTAAAGCTTAATCCATAATCCTTAATAAAAGCACTCTATCAAGAAGATTATACTCTAATTAGAGGGTACAGTCAAGTTAACACGCCAGATCATTTGCGGGGTTAGGTTAAAAACGGAAGCAAAATCCATTGTAGATAAAAAAATAAGGGCGATTGGATTCGCCCTTTTAGTAGTTATTGTACACTTTCAGCTAAAGATTGTTTAGCAATATTTACGTATTCATTGAACCCATCTGGATCGTTTACGGCAAGTTCAGAAAGCATTTTTCTGTTTATGTCGACGTTAGCCAATTTTAAACCATGAATTAACTCATTATACTTCAATCCTTGTGCTCTGGCAGCAGCATTGATTCGTGTTATCCAAAGGTTTCTGTAATCTCTTTTTTTGTTTTTTCTACCTGCATAAGAGTATTTTCCAGATTTATAATATTGTTGTTTTGCCAATGAATAACGTCTACCCACTGCACCTGAGTAACCTTTTGCCGCTTTTATATATTTTTTCTTTTTTTTGTGAGAACCAACAGATCTTTTAATTCTCATATTCTATACACTCCTTTAACTTAAGTTTAATTCAAATCATCATTTTAGTCCAAGTGATTTCTTAACTTTATCCGATATTTCCTTAGGTACTTCAACCTCTTTTTTAAGTCTTCTCATATGGCTGCTTTTCTTGAAGCCTGTATTATGCCCAACATTGTTTCTATGTCGAAGAATTTTTCCACTACTAGTGACTTTGAACCTTTTTTTTGCCGATCCTTTTGTTTTTAATTTAGGCATCTTGATTCCTCCTGATTTTTAGAATTATAGATTACTTATTTTTTGTCTTCAGTGATTGGTTCTAAAATAATATCCATATCTTTACCCAATAATTTTGCCCCTCGGGAAACTTTTGCTATATCAGATGTCTTGGATACCACTCTGTCAAGTATTTCCTTACCTTTTTCTTTAAAAAGTATATCTCTACCTAAGAACATAATTACTACTCTTACTTTATAGCCATCTTCTAAAAATTCCCTTATCTTTTTCAATTTGGTATTGAAGTCATGCTCATCGATTCTAAGTCTGAATTTCATCTCTTTAAGAACTTGCTTTTTTTGTTTTTTCTTAGCTAGTTTTTCCTTCTTCTCTTTTTCATAGATATATTTACCATAATCCATCATTCTGGCAACTGGAGGTTTGGCTTCAGGTGCCACCAACACCAAATCCACTCCGGATTGTTCGGCTAATTTTAACGCTTCTTTTGTTGACATCTCTCCTAATTTGTTTCCATCTTGATCTATTACCAGAACTTTTCTAGCTCTGATTTCTGCATTTTTAGCGACTTTATCGCTTATATACAATCACCTTCCTTATTTGACTAATAAAAAAAGAGTGACAGGTATGTCACCCTTTTCTCCTAAACACAAAAATTCTCTTTTTCTCTACCAAGAGCTTTTCTTCAAAATTTGTACCCCTGACGGTTTTTTGATCCTTCCCCGGGGTGGGAAGTTAACTGCGGGTGACTTCCTCTTTATTTATTATATAATATTAAATTAATTCTGGTGGGCCATGCGGGAGTCGAACCCACGACCTACTGATTAAGAGTCAGTCGCTCTACCAGCTGAGCTAATGGCCCTATACCACTTCTTAATTATACCTTAACTCTATTTGTTTGTCAAGAAGCGATTTGGTCTGATTCTTTACTTGACGAAGATGAAGAAGACTTTGATTTGGATTTTCTTGAATCAGTAATGTAAAAACCTTCACCTTTGAAAGAAATTCCAACGTTACCAATCATCTTTTCAGTTTCAGAACCGCATAGTTCACATTTAACTTCAGGTGTTTCATTCATAGAATGCAAAACAGTGAACTCATAACCACAATTTTTACATTTATACTTATACAGAGGCAATTTTATTCTTCCCCCTTTTTTATTTTTATTGAAAAAAACACAAATAATCATAATGTAGCGTATCAGATTTATGTGAAATTTAATATGTTATGTATGTTAATAGTTTTTTTATTTGTCTATTTGTCCAGTTTCCATATACCATAGATACAGATCTAATTTTCCTAATGGTTCTCCAACGATCTTTGAAAAAGCTCTGAGTTTTTTTTCAAACTTAGTGTACTTTTTCTCGGTCCAAGAAGGTTTGGGGACTTCTTTCACAAGATTATAATTCTTCAGGATTTTCAATATATGCTTATCTAATATAGCGACGTCTTCTTTTCCAACATTTCTTAAAAAATGGCTAGCTTCTTTCCAACCTATACCTTTTATATTTTCAACCAAAAACCTTCTACTTTCTGAAATATCTTTTTGAAGTAAATCTTTCAAGCTCCCGATTATCCATCTGTTTTCAACTATATAACGTGATCTGGTGTTTGGAAACCTATGTCCAACTTCTTTTAGTTTTGATATTAATTGCTCTTCGTTGTAATAAGCGAAACCTTCTTTTGTGATTAATTTCTGTGCTTTTATGCCACCCTTTGCCCTCCAATTTGCTGTTAAAACACAAAAAGATAGTTCACTGAATAAACTCAATTCATCACCATTTTGTCCAATATCTTTAAACTCTTCAAATCTTCTTTCAACTTCATCCTTGATGATTGGCTTGAGATCTTCTATTTTACTGGCCAAAAGATCTAAAGGCTTTGTTGTTTTAGAATGGGTCATTTACTTCCTCCAAGAATGTTTTAATTAGTGGCTTTTTTTCTGTTGGATCTTACATTTAGGTAGAAACCTATGACCATATACACAATAAGAGAAATAAAGATACTAAAAAACTCTGGCTGACTTAGCTGTTCCCATCCATTTAATAAAGAATTATTGCCAATAGTAATGGATGTGTGCTTTTCTAATAAATAAATGGTATAAAAAGATAGTATAAAACTGCCGAATATTACAGAAATGGTTGAAATGATTGACTGATAATTTTTTGAAAAGATTATTGCAACAATCACACCTAAGATAGCAAAAATTATCCATGGAATGTAAGAAATGGAAAAAGGTAAATTATTCAACCATTCTCCGTTTGAAGAGATTATAAAAGTTCCTATTGAATAACCAACCAATCCGCCTAAGATAAAACCACCAACTATAAAGGCTATATTAACCAGATGATAGAATACAAATCCGAAGATCAAACTAAATATCAAATAAATAAAAAAACTGTAATCACCAAACGTAAGGACAAAATTACTAATTAACGGGATTTTTAGCAAATAAGGTATCAATATGGAATAAGACGCATAAACACCCAAAAGAAAAATAGTAACTTTAGAAGAAATCTTTGAAAAAAGCAAAAGTATTAAGGATAAAGGCAACAAAATATAAACTGAATTAACTAACAGTAAATAGAGATTTGTAAAGGCCGCATTGTTGATAAAATCGGGAGGAACCATATGAATTTCACCCCTTTCGCAATTAAATTAGTATTTTTAAATCTTAAACCAATTAATTGTACCACATAATTTTGATTGTAAAAATGAATTTTATGGTATAATTTTAAAAAAGATTTCAGGACCTTTAATTGGTGTGAAAAGGAACAAAATATTTCTGAAAAAGAAAAAGTCAAAAGTTGGAAGGAGGAATTAAATTGGGAGGTTTAAGAATTGAAGTTGATGAAGAATTCATTAACGGTTTGATAGATAAAGTTATAGAAGAAAATACCCAAGTACAAGGTCTAAAAAATTTGAATGTACAATTGAGGGAAGATGGAATAAATTTTCAAATGGAGGTCAATTTTTTAGGAAAAGATTCAACAGTAGAATCTTTAATTAAAGTTTTAGAAAAGCCGGAGGATTTAGAAAATGGGAAGTTGCGTTTATCTTTGAGTGGAGATGAAGGGGTTAGAAAGATATTAGAAGGCATATTCTATATATTTTCAGAATTCACCAAAGCGGTTTCTTCAAAAGATTATGAGATTCTAATAGATTTTAATAAAGTAAAAATAAATCCTTTTATTGATACCCTTTTAAAATCTGTAAAAATTTCTCGATTCTTCCTTCAAGATGGAAAGTTTGAATTAGTTCTTGAATTCAAAAAATAGGCGGTGAATAATGAAAGAAATACTTTTGGAAATAGATGAAGAGGCAGCCAAAGAATTCCTGATAAAAGTTTTAGAAAACAGTAAATTACACTTCCTGAAAAGAATATTTGATCACGTGTCGAATATAGAGTTCAACAATAACGAAATTAGGTTCAAGGTGTTAATGTTCAAATACTATTTGAAACTAAAGAAATATCCTAAACAACTAACAGGAAGATACGAGTTTTTTCATAATATTCCCACAAAAATGATCAAAAAAGAAGAACTCCCAGAATTTGTTGAATTAAACGACAAGACAATTGTTATCAATATACCTGAAAACCTTGTGAGTAAAAATATAAACATAGAGAAATTTGAAATAAAAAATGGGAAATTAAAGCTCATTTTAGGTCTGAATTAAGAAAGGAGCAATAAATTATGGAAATAAATAACGAATTAATAAAGAAATTAAAAAAACTATCCGGGATTGAACTGAACCCAAGTGAAGAGGAAAGAATAAAAAAAGATCTAAACGCTTTATTAGAGTATCAAAAAATGTTGGACAAGATCGACGTTGACGGGGTTGAAGAAATGATTTCTTCCGTCGAATTCTTAACTTCCGTTTTAAGAAAAGACGAAGTGGAAGTTTTTGATAACAGAAAAGAAATAATAAACAACTTTCCAGAAAGTAAAGACGGTTTTCTAAGTGTACCGGGTATTAATATTAACGAGGAAGAATAATTTGAATACAAAAGGAAAAGTGTACGAAGACAAAGCTGTTTCATACTTGTTAAATAGCAATTATCAAATAATTGCAAGGAATTTTTCTTACAGGTACGGTGAAATAGACATAATAGCTTTAAAAGACAAAATACTACATTTTGTGGAAGTAAAAGGTGGGAAAGAAACCTTCGGTGACCCTGCTTTTAGGGTAAATTCAAAAAAATTAAAAAAAATAATGAAAACAGGAAATTATTTCTTAGCTACTCATAAAAACCTAGAATTTGATGAAATTCAAATCGATGTAATTTCAGTCACCAACGATGGACTTATAAATTATTACCCAGCTCAAAGGCTATAAAAAAAGTGCCCCTGGAAGGAGTCGAACCTTCATTTGTGGATTAGGAATCCACCGTTCTATCCGTTGAACTACAGGGGCTTACTAAAGACAAAAACTATTATAGCAGAAAATTCGACAGCTGTCAATCGATGGCGAGTATTAAGCTGAGCTACTAATTGAAAGAATAATAATATGTTTTAAAGTTTGTAGAAACAACAAAAAATTTTATGGGGGTATTAAGCATGAAAAAAGTTTTTGTTCTAATGATAGCGCTTATTATGTTTGTGAATATGTTTGGGTTAAAGGTTATTATGGTGACGGATGCAGGAGGACTTGGAGATAAATCTTTCAACGATGGTACATGGGCTGGTGTTCAAATGGCAGTTGAACAACTTGCTGATATTGAAGCAGAAATCCTCATCTCTAAAGAACAAACTGATTACGTTCCAAATCTAACCAACGCTGCTCAAAGAGGAGATGTAGTAATAGGTGTTGGATTCATGATGGCAGATGTTTTATTCAATTTCGCCATGCAGTATCCAGATACATTTTTCATAGGGATAGACATAGAACCATCTCCTAACCAGGTAATTCCTTCTAATTTAGCTCTTTATACTTTTAAAGAAGAAGAAGGTGGATTTTTACTTGGATATTTAGCAGCTTCTATGACAAAAACTAATACAGTGGGCTTTATCGGTGGGTTAGAAATCCCACCTGTTAAAAGGTATGAAATAGGGTATCGTTCAGGAGTTAAAGCTTTTAATGAAGTCAAAGGGAAAAACGTAACGGTTATTACTGGTTACGTTGGAAGCTTTACAGATTCCTTAAAAACCAAACAAATAGCTCTTTCACATTATAATTATGGAGCTGATATTATTTTCACAGGGGTAACAACAGCAGCTGTTATAGATGCTGCCAAAGAAGTAGGCTCATCATTTTATGGCCTGCCTAATAACGCCTCGTTAAACCAAATTATAGACAAGTACTTTGAAAAAGGGCGAGGGTATTTTGTAATTGGATACGATATGGACCAAGATTATATGGCACCTGGGTATGTTTTAACAAGTTCAAGAAAAAAGGTTGATGTTGCTGCATTTGAAGGAATCAGATCTGCATTATACGACAGAAATTTTAATTACGGCCATCATGTTCTAGGAATAGAAGATGAAGGTATGGGAATCTCTCCAATGAAATATACGAAGGGAATGGTTCCAAATGAGGTTATTGCTGAATTAGTTTTTTTAGAAAAATTGGTGAAGGATAGAGAAATTAGTATACCAAAAAATGAGGCAGAATTAGGCTCTTTTGATGTTAGCTATATAAATATTCCATTTTAAAGAATTCATACAGATGGGTGGGCTGCTGGGCGAAGGGGAGCTTAAGCAGATATATGTAACTAAGAACGATCGAAGTATTTTAAAAGTTTTTGAATCTAGAAGCAAGTTTTAAAGAAGGTTTCAGAGTTTCTAAATAGAGTATAAAGGACTCAAAAAAGGAGGATAATATGGATAACGAAAATATCACAACACTATTTGACAACGGAAAGCACAAATTCATTTTTTTAGGATCAGAAAGAAAAAGTGAAGAAAGTATTCCAACAAACCAGTATCTCATCGTTCATAACGATGAAGGTGTATTACTCGATCCAGGAGGAGTACACGTATTCCCGCGGGTTCTTGCAAGCGTTGTTGAGTTTATTGACTTGGGTAAGTTAAAACATGTGTTCTATTCCCATCAAGATCCCGATGTATCATCTGGAATAACTTTGTGGGACAGCGTTTTGGAAACGAAATTTTATATATCTAAATTATGGGAGCGGTTTTTACCCCATTTCGGAGTTTTTGAAAAATCAAGGATGGTCTTGATAGAAGACTCTGGGGGAAAGATAAAATTTAAAGATGGTGCTGAATTACATATAATTCCTGCACATTTCTTACACTCAACGGGAAATTTCAACCTTTACGATCCAACCTCTAAAATACTCTTTTCAGGGGATATAGGAGTATCTGTTTTCCCTGAAGGGAAAGATACGGTTTTTGTAGAAAATTTCTCAGAACATATAAAATACATAGAAGGATTTCACAAAAGGTATATGGTATCCAACAAAGTTTGCAAAAAATGGGTTGACATTGTTAAAAAGTTGGATGTTGAACAGATGGTGCCACAACATGGAGCTATTTATAAAAAGCCTGAATATAAAGAATTCCTGAACTGGTTTGAATCTTTAAAATGTGGAACAGATCTTATAGATGAAATCTACAAGGTTGGGGCAAAATGAGTGAAAAGGAAAATTATACCGATACCATAAAAGGATTAGCAAAAAGTGTGTATCATGAAAATCTTCTTGTTTCTTTCATTGAAAAGCTTGAGGAAGTTTTGGGAGACAAGTTTAAAGAAGTTAACGATTCAACTAATACGGTTGTAGAAACTCTTGTAGAACTTATAGAAAGTATAAAAAATACTTCAAATGTAATTGAAAAAACAGTTGAAACAGGAAAAGAAGAGAAAAAAAAGATTTCTGTTAATAATGAAGAGATTATCTCCAAATTGAAAAAATTTGGTAAGGACTTTGATGAAGTAGAAAAAGATGTAGAAAAATCATTAGAAAGTGTTTCGAATTTGATGGATAATTTCCAAGAAATAGAAGAACTAACTAACGTGATAAAAAACGTTGCCAAACAAACTAACATACTTTCGATAAATGCTTCAATAGAGGCTGCAAGAGCAAAAGAAGCTGGTAGAGGATTCGCAGTGGTAGCAGAAGAAATCAAAAAACTATCATCAGAAACTAACAACGCATCAAGTAAAATCTCTGAAAGAATCATAAACCTTTCAAGCCAGGTATTAGAAGTCAAAGAAATAATCAACAACTTAGAAGCAATATTTGTAACTATAACCGATTCGATTGAATCTGCTCTTGTTACGTTAGGTGGAAATTTAGCCTTCATGGATGAATTAACACAAAATTTGGTTGCAGAAAAAGAAGAACTTAAAGAAAACACCAACAACTTACTCGCATCGAAAGAAAACATAGAAGAACTTGTTAACAATATAAACACCTTGGGAAAAGTCTTAAAAACAGTATTGCAAATGCAAAATAAATTGAAAGAAATTGAGATTTAAAAAGTAAGATAATCTCTTGAAAGAGGTAAAGGTACTATGTTGATCACAGTGATCGGTGGGGGAGCCGCTGGATTAATGTCTGCTACCGTAGCGGCATGGAACGGTGCAAAAGTAAGAATAATTGAAAGAAAAGGCAAACTTGCTAAAAAACTTTTAGCAAGCAGCAACGGAAGGGGAAATTTCTCAAATTTGGATACGAATGAAACCCATTATTATAGCAACAATTTGCCTTTTGTTAAAAAAGTACTTGATATTTTTGGTGTTGTGCAAACACTTAGTGTTTTTGAAGAATTAGGAATAATGGTAAAAGAAAAAGGTACTAAACTATTCCCTTACACAGAAAAATCAAAAGATATTGTTACTAATTTCATCTATGAATTAGAAAAGCACAATGTTGAAGTGGTACTTAACTTCCAAGTCGATCAAATAATTAAAGATAACGAAAAATTTCTCATTAAAGGGCAACACAGAGTATTTCACTCAGATAAAGTGATCGTGGCAACAGGCGGAAACTCCTCTCCTCAATACGGATCTAACGGTAGTATATTTCCTACTCTCCAAGATTTGGGACATTCAATTGTCGAATTACGACCAGGGTTAGTTCCTTTGAAAGTAAAACCACATATCGATAAAAATGCGGCAGGTTCAAAGTTAGAGGGGGATGTATTTCTTGTAGTTAAAAACTGTGAAATTGCTTCCAAACTCTACACGGGCGAAGTACTTTTCAAGCAAGATGATGTCCTTTCTGGTATACCAATATTAGAACTCAGTAATTATGTGCACGATTATTTAGAACAAAATACTCCTCTTTTTCTAAAAATTGTACCTTTTCCTCAATACTCACAGAGAAGTTTAGTAGATTTTTTAACCAAAAAAGTTAGATTAAAACCTGAAAGACCCCTAAAACTCCTATTGGTAAGCATTATCGATGAACGATTGATTCCATATTTTTTAGCCAAGATAGGGTTTGAAGATTTGCAAACACCTGTTAGCAGTTTGAATGATAAAGATATAGAAATGCTAGCCGATAAATTGAAAGACTGGAACTTCGAAGTTGTAGGGACTACAAGTTGGAAAGATTCTCAGGTTTCTTTAGGTGGAATTAATACAACTGAAATAGACCCTTATACTTTAGAGTCTACAATTGTACCTGATTTATTTTTTGCAGGTGAAGTTATGGATGTAGCTGGAGAAAGTGGAGGATACAATTTGCAATGGTCCTGGTCTACTGGATACTTAGCAGGAAGTTCCGCTTCTTCTGAATAAAAAGAAGTATGGAGGGTGTGAATCCAATGGAGATTGGTTTAATACACTACAGGGTAGGAGAAACAGACGGTGTTTCATTAGAAATGGTTAAATGGAAACAAGTCCTTAGAAACATGAATATAAAAACGTATTTAGTCGCTGGAGATATGGGGAGTTCCCCCGGATTCAAAATCCCATACATCGCATATACAGACAAAAGAAGTAACATACTGAAACAAAAATCTTTTGTAAATTTAAATAGTTGGGACGAGACTAAGTTTAAAAAAGAGATGAATAGATACATAGAAGATATTTATAATCAACTATATGAAATGATGGATTTGGACGTAATGATTGTGAATAACATCTTTTCATTAGCGCACAATCCTGCAGCAGCTGTGGCTATTTACAGGTTTTGTAAAGATAACGGGATTAAAATGATAGGTCACCACCACGATTTTCATTGGGAAAGAGATTTTTACAAAAATCCAACCAACGATTACATTAAAGATATCTTGGAAGAGTATTTTCCCCCAAAAGATATATCCCACGTCGTCATAAATTCATTAGCACAAGAAGAGTTAAAAAATAAAAAAGGGGTGGATAGTCTCGTTATACCTAACGTATTCGATTTTAATCAAAAGCGCTGGGAAATAGACGATTACAACATAAAAATATACGACAGGCTGAACATATCTCAGAACGATCTGATATTTTTACAAGCAACTAGAATTGTCAGAAGAAAAGCTATAGAACTGGCGATCGACACAGTATCAGAAGTAAAAAAGGATTTAAAAAAGTATATTGGAAAAACAACCTTTAACGGTAAAAAAATAACCCAACACACGAACGTATTTTTGGTGTTACCTGGTTTATCGGAAGAATCTGATTATGTAGAAGTGTTGAAAGAATACGCCTCACAAAAAGATGTAGAACTAAAATTAGCTTTTTCTATTTCCGATGACATCAGGCACGAAGAGGACGAAATATTCTCTCTATGGGATTTTTATGCAATTGCCGATTTTATAACCTATCCAAGCATTTTAGAAGGTTTTGGCAACCAATTTCTGGAAGCAGTATTCTCGAAAACGCCTGTGTTGATGTTTGAATATCCCGTTTACAAAAAAGACATAGCGCCTTTAGGCTTTGAGGTTGTAAGCCTTGGTAGTAAAGCGGAATATGAAAGAGGCATGTACAGAGTCAACCAAAATGAAATTATTAAGGCAAAAGAAGAAATTTTTAAAATTCTATTTGATACCCAAAGGGCTTCAAAGATTGTCCAAAAGAATTTTGAACTGGGAAAGAAATACTTTTCCTATGAAACTTTGGCGAAAAAGTTAAAAAACTTGTTGGTAGAAAAAGCAGAGGTGCGGGGTGAAAGGGCGCTATAAAATTTCTAAAGGCAATATAAAAAATTAAAGGCAGGGGATAAATATGACACTAAAATGGAAAATGGCACTTTTAATCATCTTGGTATCCGTTGTACCTATGGCGTTTTTTATTACATATTCATCATTAAATTATAGCAATATTTTAAAAGAAGACAGGTCTCAGTTAATTGAGGTAAACAATTTCCAAACTGCCAACTTTTTAGCTCAGTACATGAATGATCTCAAAAAAGTTACTTCTTCAATCGCTAATGATCCCGATGTCATCAATTTGCTTGAGCAATCACAAGAAGAAAGAAAAAGAATGTATCAAAAGCTCCAAAATTTAATTGATGAATACCCTGAATTCACAGAGATTTGGGTAGGTTCAAAAAATGGGGATGTTTTTGTAAGACCAGTAGAAATGGAAGAGAGAAAATCAAGTGATTATGATCCAAGAATAAGGCCATGGTACAAAAACGCCCTTCAAAAGCCACAAGAAGTTGCAGTATCAGATCCTTACGTGCATGCAGTAACAGGTGATACTGTAGTTAGTCTTTCAAAAACTATAAAAAACGCTAAAAATGAAATAGTTGGAGCAATGACAATAATACTATCTATGTCCAAGATTTATGAAATTATTAGTAAGAATTTAGGGACAGGAGAAACGATTTTTGTAATAAACCAAAATGGTCAGGTTATCTTTCATCCTCAAAGCGATAAAATCGGTCAAGATATTTCAAAAGAAGAATACTTTAAAAATTTAACTCAAAAAAGTGGCTCTATGTATATTCAAAACGGATCAACTTTTTTAGCTTATGATAAAATTAGTGACCCAAATTGGACGGTGATTACTCAAGTTGATACTGAAAATTTATTCAGTGAAGTAAGAGCTACCACCATGTTCTCTCTCATACTCTTCATAATAATAACCGTAGTTGCGGTAATAGTTGGTATTTTATTCGTTACTTACTACATTATAAAACCGATAAACAAATTTAAGATATATCTTTCAGAGATAGAAAAAGGTAATTTATCAACTTCCATTGAAATAAACTCAAAAGACGAAATTGGAGAAATGGCAGATTCATTAAATCAAGCAATAAACGCGTGGAAAAATTCTATAAACTCAATAAGAGAAGGCTCCTTAAAGATTGACAGTTCTGCTATGGAATTACTTAACATTTCTAAAAATAGTTCTCAATCAGCAGAAACCCTTTCGGAAAAGGCTGCTGAAATAAGTGAAAATGCGGAAGATACTTCCGCCTCCGTTGAAGAGGTTACCTCAGGTATTCAGGAAATATCAGCAGCCGCCCAAAATGTTTCTAAATCAGCGCAAGAACTCAACACCGCTGCTTCAGAAACAGAAAACGCCGCTAACGAAGGACTTGAATCTATAAAATCGATAGATAAAACAATAAAAGAAGCAGTGGATAAATCCAGAAAAACGCAGAATGTAGTAAAAGCCTTAATAGAAAGATCTGAAAACATCGGCAAGATTGTTAACACGATAAATTCTATAACAGAGCAAACAAACCTTTTAGCTTTGAATGCAGCTATAGAGGCCGCAAGAGCAGGAGAAGCAGGAAAAGGATTCGCAGTTGTAGCAGATGAAATAAGAAGTTTGGCAGAAGATTCCAAAAATGCAACTTCTCAAATCGAAAAAATGCTTGAAGGTATTAAAAACAGCACCAACGTTGTAAATGATAGCACAAACGAAACAGTTGGGATAATACAAAACATCAATGATCAAATGAGCGGTATAAACAACAAATTTCAGCAAATTTTAAACATGGTAAAAAATCTAAACAGTGGAATAGACAACTTAACAGCAACCTCGCAAGAACAAAGTGCAAGTACCGAAGAAATGAGCTCGGCCATGGACAGAGTAGCACAAGCGGTAACGTCTATAAGCGAAAGTTTGAATGAAGTAACCAATTTAATTAACAACCAAAAAGAAGACGCAAAGAAGATTGAAAAGAACGCTCAAGAACTCTCTACTTTATCAGAAGAGCTCTCGGAACAGTTGAAAATATTCAGACTGTAGGAGAATTTATATTGATTAAACTGTACTTAGGTTACTATTTAGAGGCGCTCACCGACAACCAACTTGAAGTTTTAGACAAACTCAAATTTGAAACTTATGAAAGAGAAAACATTCTTAGATTCAGAAAAGAAGCGAGAAGCAAAAAAGAAATAGTGCAATTACTAAAAATCTTAAAAACCTTTGAAATAGTACCCGGCTACGCGCTCCAAAAAAACGATGATTTCTATGACTTTGACGAAGAAACAACTAAAAAAAATGAATTAATTATTGATGAACTGGGAGAAGGATTCTTGTTTTTCCTTCTCTCAATTTTAGAAAAAGAAAAAGAAGCTATACAAAAAGACAGAGAAACACTAAAAGGAATCATAGAATCCTTATCATATGATTACATGGTTCAGATAAATATATGGAACAGATACGGCTATGCAAGGTTGTATATAAAGCAAGATGATGAAGATATCGGTTTTTTAGACTTAATACACAAATGGTACAAAAGCGAACCAGAATACGAACAATTTTTCAAAGACCTAATGAAAGACAAAAGAATACTAAATTTATCTCAATATTTCTTAAAAAAAGAAGGATACATAAAATAACAAAATTAGCGGGTTACAGAGTGTGATGAATACATTGGCAGATAAATTTCTGGGCGAAGGGGAGCAGAATTCATTAGAAGAACTGAAAAAGTTATTGAAATAATTTTTTTAAAGGCGCCCATGCTGGGCGTTTTTCAATTAAAAATTGCTGCTAATTTTGATGAACTCTTCTCTTTATTCCACTTCAAAACCATAAAAAGAAACAGCAGATGGTTCCTTTGTAATACTTTATCAATGCATATTTGAATTCAATTAAAAAACACTTGAAACTTATAAAGTTTTCTTCACTAACGAATTGTATGACTAAGAATTTGTTACATTGGAGGAACTTTAATGAAATATAAAAAAGCCCTTTATTTTCTTTGGAAAGAGGTTTCTCGCTTTAAAAAAGAGTTATTCATAAATTTCATACTGATTTTCTCATCAATACCATTAGTAGCTGTGACTCCATTTTTAATCGAAAACTTGATGCAAGAAATTACAACAATAAACGATGGGCAAGGGATGAAAAGTGCCTTAATTACAGCTTTACTGATTCTTACTATTTATTCCTTCACACGTTTCATTTGGTTTCTAAGCGATTATCATGGAGACATTTTGAAACTGTTAGTGAAAGGAAGCTTGCGTGAGAAATTATACCTAAAGGTTCTAAAATTACCTGCCTCGTACCATAAAAGGAAGCCATCTGGTGAATTGATGGCGCGGTTCACCTCTGATATAGACATAGTTGGAGAAGAAACACTTTTTTTCACATCTGTTTTTCAGGCAATAGCTGAATTTTCGGTAGGATGTTATGTCGCTTTTAAATTAAATACCTATTTAGCCATAATATTTGTTTGTTCCTTGCCCATATACTTATTATGCCAAAAGCAGTTCAAACCAAAGATGGAAAGTATGTCTTTGTTAGAACGAGAGGCAAACGATAATGTTGTAAAATCAATAGAAGAAGGGATAAATTCCTCAATTATCATAAGATTATTGGAAAAAACTACCTATTTTTACCATCTTTTTCAAAACAAGATCCGTGACTGGAATAACTCTATGAAAAACAAAAGCTTTTATGAAAAACTATATACTAGTATAACTATGTATATTGAAGAGGGTTTACCTATTATTATTTTGTGCATTGGTGCAATTTTATCAATGAGGGGTTTAGTAGATATTCCAACGCTGATCGCCTTTTTTACATTCGTTGGAAGGCTATATGTCCCAGTATGGAACCTTGCTTTTCTCTTCACTACCACACCTGCCGCTTTTCCATCAATAGATAGAATTGAAACTTTACTAAATCAAGAAGAGGAAAAAACACGTAAAGGAATGCTCTTTCCAAAAGAATTTACAATTGATTTCCACGATGTTTTCTTTTCATATGAGGAAAATAATTATATATTAAAGAATATAAATTTACAAATCAACAAAGGTGAAAAGATAGCCATTGTTGGATCAACCGGAACAGGGAAAAGCACTTTACTTTTACTATTAACTGAATTATATAAACCGCAAAGAGGAGAAATATTGCTAAATAAATTAAAACTTTCACAATATGATCTTGCAGATTTAAGAAGAAATATTAAATATGTAGAAGGTTCTCCTTTTATATTCAATGCAAGTATAGAAGAGAATATATTATTAGGTGAAAAAGTTGAAAAAAGTATAATAAATGAGATTCTAGAAATCACACAACTAACAGAATTTTCAGAGTCTTTAAATAAAAACTGTTTGCTCTTATCCAGTGGGCAAAAGCAAAGAGTCAATTTAGCTCGAACATTATTACATCCTCCTAAGATGCTGTTGCTGGATGAAGCTACTTCTGCAATGGATTCACACACTGAAGAATTAATATTTGAAAGTCTAAAGGAAAAGGAAAAAGACATGACGATAATATTGGTTTCTCATCGCCTTTCAACAATAATAAAAGCAGATAAGATATATTTTATGGCAAATGGTACTATAGTGGATTCCGGTTCACACATAGAATTATACAAAAAGAATGAAAGTTACCGAGAATTATTTAAGAAACAGTATGTCAAAGATGCTCAGAATGACGGATAAAAACTTAAAAGACATTGTAACGCATTTATAGAATTGTTCAAAAAAATATTTGGAAGGGGGGAATAGATTTATGGAAACAATTATATTAAAAGATATTCGAAAGGTTTATAAAAATGGGGTAGAAGCTTTGAAAGATATAAATATTTCAATAAATGCGGGAGAAATTGTAGGATTGATCGGGCCAAACGGTGCAGGAAAAACTACCCTGATAAATATAATATTAGGACTTTTGAAACCAACTGAAGGGGTTTCAAAAATTTTAGGGGTAGATACTGATAAGATGACCAAGCGCGAAAGAAAAAAGATAGGTTTTATTTTGGACGGACCTGGTCTATATGATGATTTAACGGTTGATGAAAATATAAAGTTCTGGAGTGAATTATATGAAGTTTCCCAAATACGGGGAGAAGCATTACTAAACCAATGGGGACTTTATGAAAATAAGGGAAGTTTGGTAAAGGAACTTTCCGCAGGTATGAAACAAAAGTTAGCCATATCAAGAGCATTTTTGCATGATCCTTCAATTGTTTTAATGGATGAACCAACGTCCAATCTTGATCCTGTAGCCAGAAAAAACATGGTAGAATTTTTAAAAAGCTTACATGATAAAGAAAAAACGCTTTTAATAACCTCTCATGATCTTTTCGATATAGAAAGAATATGTTCAAGGATAATACTTTTGAGAAGAGGGCAAATAGTTGTAACTGGAAATATGGAAGAATTGAAAGAGGCTTTGGGAGTTAGAATGGGTGTAACAATAAAGGTAAGTAATAAAATTCCCAAGAATATAGTAAATGAGATTTCCAAGGATTCTGAAGTAAATATAATAGGGGAAAAAGAGTTGATGCTCTCTGGAGATAAAATAAGTCCATCATCAGTAGTTCGATATCTCGTGAATAAAGGAATAGACGTTGAAAGGGTGGAAGAAGAAAAAGTAACGCTTGAGGATATATATACTTATATCGTGAAGGAGGACGAAGAATGATGAGAGCCCTAATTAAAAAAGAGTTACGAATGTTCATAAGGAAACGATTTCAATTTTTTTCTCTTTTGACGGTTATTACTATCTTTGTAATAACGTTTAATTTGGATAGTTCAAATAAATTTAACCCTATTCTTATCTCCTCTTTTATAGTTACTTTTTGCGTTCCTTATTCATTTGGTTGGATCAGCTTTCAACGAGAGAAGGAAAATAAAAACATCTCATACCTTTTGGCATCACCTTTAAATATAAAAGAAATATTCTTTGGGAAAATGTTGGCAGTATTATTGTTCACACAGGTATTCATGTTATGGGGAGTTATTGTGCAATATATAACAAACATTTTTTCTATGGGAGTAATTGCTAATTTTGAAATACTTTTGACGGTATTGATAACCTTTCCGATTTGGTCGGCGGTACTTAGTGGTTTAGTTGGAATAGGGCTTCTCGTGTTTGATAACCCATTCATAGTTAGAATCCTTCTTTTTTTATTCTTAATTTTTGTGGGAATGAATGGAAATCTGTGGGAAAAGTTAATTATTTTAGAAAACTGGCAAAATCTTATTTTGATATTTCTGGGATTAATGGCTATATTAGGAATCATCTACTTCGTAGATATCTTTGGCAAAAGACTGATGGTTGAATAAGAAAAAAATGGCGTGGCGAGCCCAAAAGAAGTTTGTAAAACACAGAAACGCAAAAATTATTTCAACAAGCAAAAAATTCAGAAGTATAAAAAAAGTAATTGGTTGGCAAGTTGACCGTTAAATCAGGTAGCAAGTTTTACAAGTATCGACCACTTTGTTTGGAGGGAGATGGATTTGATATGGATATTATAGAAATAAAAAATCTTTGCAAAGAATACAAAGGAAAAGAAGAGGCTGCTTTGAGGAATATAGACATCTCAATTAAAGAAGGAGAAACTTTTGGATTGTTGGGACCTAATGGTGCGGGTAAAACAACCATGGTTAGACTAATTTTAAACATTTTAAAACCAACTAAAGGTACAATAAAGGTATTTGGTGTTGATGTTACATCAAAGGAATATGACAAAAAGAGAAAAAAGATAGGCTTCATGCTTGAGAGTTTGGGTGTATCTTACATCCTTACGGGATATGAAAATATGGAATTCTTTGACAGGATATATTATGAAGATTCTAGTCCCAGTGAAAGGAAAGAAAGGATTGAAAGTCTTCTTACTTTTGCAGGGTTGTGGGAAGTAAAGGATAAGCCCGTCGCCACATATTCCCATGGTATGACCAGAAGATTAACCCTTGCCAGGGCTCTTATCTGTGATCCCACTTTAATTTTTCTCGATGAACCTACGCTTGGATTGGATCCTGAAGCAAGAACGTTGATAAGAGAAATGCTTCTTGCTCTCAAAAAGGAAGGAAAGACAGTATTTCTGACATCACATGATCTTGAAGAAGTAGAAAAGATATGTTCGAATATAGCGATTATAAACCATGGCGAGATGGTAGCACAAGGTTCTTATGAAGAATTAAAAAGTCGTTTCAGTGCAAGAAGAACTGTTGTAAAAGTAAAAGAAATTGGGCCTTGGGTAGAAGAATTAAGTAAAGAAATGAAAATAGAAATCGATGGTAATACGATTTACATCGAAGGGAATGATTCTGGAAGAATATTTGAAGTACTGGCAAAAACAGGTGTAAAAGTTCAGGAGATGAAAACAGAAGAAGAAGGGTTGGAAGATCTATATTTAAAGCTATTAAAATCCGAACCAGAAGCTAGAAAAGGCCTTGTAACGAGAGCATTAAAAGGGGTGAAAAGATGAACGCAATCCTATGGAAAGATCTCACTGTTTTAAAAAAATCCAAGGGTTCCTTTCTTTTTTCAATAATACTTGGCTTATTTATAGCTATTTCATCCTTAATATCAATTGAAAAATTTCAGCAAAGTTATTCAAATCTAATACTATTGATTCCTTTAATCGTTGGGTTTAACTTAAATAACAAAATATTTTTTATGGAAATTTCAGATAGATCGTTAGAAAGTATCCTTGCCACGCATTATTCAGTCAGAAAAATACTTCTTATTAAGGCACGTTTAATAACGATTGTTTCCCTTTGTCTGGGGTGGATAATCCTTTTTATTTCAACATTCATTTCCTGGATAATGTATAATGAAATTGTAATTCCTTCAATAAATAATCTTCTGATCTTGGCAATAGCGGTTCCCTTTGTCTTTAGTATAGAGGGTTTGGTGGGGAGTTGTTACTGGTTCTTTGCAAACATCACAGTTACCACACTTATTAACTCAGGAGTCTTTATATTTGCGGTTCTCTTTTTGAATCTGAGTGCTTTTTTCTTAACTTACTCACTCAGGTTAATGGTTATAATAACACTGATCGTTTCAGCGATTTTGATCGCTATATTCTTAGGAATCATAAGGAAAATAAATAAAGAAAAGGTGGCTATAGCAAGACTATGAAAATAAAAATAGACGCCATATTGTGGAAAGATCTCATCTTTTTAAAAAAGGGAATAAAAACTTTGATTGTAAGCCTGGCTATGATGATAGGTATGGCATGTTTTATTGGAATCGTTAATCCTTATCTATCTTTAGAAGTTCTATTACCCTTTGTATCTTTACTATTCACTACCATGATTTTTGGGATATGTGAAAATGTGAGGGAAATGATGAGTGGTTTTCTCGAAGCAATCGCATCGACTCATCTCTCGCTGAAAAAAGTTTACTTTAAGGATGTTATGTTTTCAGTTATTATTGGAATGATTTTATCAATTTTCACGTTCTTAGTATCAATAATAATCTTAAAGACATTCGGTTATGAAGCTGTATTTTCGCATTTGGGCTCAGTTTTGATCCTTTCTTTATTTACGTCTATAGGGAGTTTGGGGATACAAAGAGAAGGCGGGATTTCATTGCTTTCTTCAAATACCTTTTTAAATAAGTTTTTAGGCTTTGTAACATTACCTTTTTATCTTTTTTCTTTTCTTATATTTTTTATAGATTGGGCGTATACGGTTCTTTGGATTATGTCAATTATCGGCGTAGTTATTTTTTTGATCCTATCCTTCTTTGGGAGAGAGAACAAAGAAGCTGTCATTAATTTATGGGGAGCGTAGAGAAAACCTCCTGTGGCAGAACAGTCCAATGACATACTTTGTAAAGAGGTTTAAGGATAGAGGTCATAAGGGGTGGGAAGTGAGGGAAAAGAGACCCCATATATTAGATTTTAGAGTTTTTAAAGGCAATAATCTTATGAAAACTGGAGGGTCTGACCTATGGGGCGTTTTGGTAAATCAATCAAACTTGACTCTACAATAATGAAATATTATTTTATTATTATGCTTTATGAGGGTATTGATAAATTATTTGGGACTGTCTATGTTGCTCATATGGGTATAAGGGGATTAACTTCATTTCAAATTGGACAGGTATTAGCGATTTCTTCAATAGCGTTAAGTATATTTGACTATCCAACTGGAAACATTGCAGATAAATACGGTCGGAAAAGATCGTTAGTGTTAGGATTTTTTATATGGTCCATCGGTTTACTGGTATTTTTCCAAGCAAGTAATCTATTCACTTTTATCTTGAGTATTTTATTGTGGGCAGTCGGCGTATCGTTGATTAGTGGTACTCCAGGAGCTTGGTTTGTAGATGAAATTACTAAAGAAGGTCGATCGCATTTAAAAACGAAAGTGTTTCCTAATGCAAATGCAATTTCACTAATATTCGGTGCCATTGTGGCTTTATTGTCCTCTCTTCTTGCAATTGGTCGTCCGGATTTTCCCTTATTGGTTGCTGGTATAATGGGACTTGGGACATCCATCATTCTTATTTTCATTTTAAATGAAAATTACGGAGATAGGGCAATTTCATTTAGGAAAGCCCTTGTTCGAAACACAATTGATATTTTTAAAAGTACCACCATGAGATTAATTTTGATTCGCTCTATGACAGGAAGAATCGCATTCCAGACCTTTGTAATGATATGGCAATTATATATGGTCAAAGAGCTTAAATTGCCTACTGCATACTTAGGTTTCACAATGGCCATTTTTCTTGTAGTTTTAGCAGTCGGAAATAGTTTAGCAGGCATACTTCTAAAGCGTTTTGAAGGTGTGAAAGTATCAATAATGGGGCAAGGTTTAATTGCAATAGGTTCTATTACAATTGCTTCTCACACTTCAATTGTAGCTTTCTACATAGGTGCCTGTTTAATCGAATTGGGATTGGGCATAGATATGAGTGCTAGTTCAGTATGGGTTCATGATCTTATTCCAAGTGAGAGGAGAGCATCTTATATTTCAGCTATTTCTGCTGCTGGATCCCTGTTTGGATTCACTATTCCTTTGGTAAGTGGTTATATCGCAGATCAGATAGGTTTTCGCTACAATTGGTTATTAGCCTTTATAGGAAGCATTATTACAATTACACTATTAATCAAAATCGGTGTAACAATAAGAGCTGTGAGAGAAGGAGTGCAGAATGTCGAGAAATCAAAATAGTGAAATCAATACTTGTTTCCATAAGGTATTATCGGGAGGTTAAAAGGGATGAATCAAAATAAGTCAAATCCAGAAAAATCTATGACTAAATTTATGATAATTTGGATAGGGCAATTTGTCTCTATTTTAGGCTCTGGTTTGACAACTTTTGGGTTATCTGTCTGGGTTTTAGAAACAACTGGAAGTGCAATGACTTTTACTATGACTGTTTTAATGCGAATTTTACCAGGGATAATCTTTGCACCGATCGCAGGAACATTTGCTGATAGGAAAAATAGGAAAAATATAATTATATTCACGGACGCATTTGACGCACTTTTAAAAATCTTTATGATCATATTGCTTATAACGGGGCAAATGAAACTATGGATGATTTTCCCAATTAACTTCATATCTGCAGTATTTGGGACATTTCAGAGTCCTGCATTCACTGCCTCTATCCCGGAAATTGTTCCTAAGAAAAACCTTGGTAGGGCAAATGGAATGATGCAATTAATCCCATCCATTCAAAATATAATAGCACCTGTAGTAGCAGGAGCTCTATACCCTTTAATTGATTTATCAGGTTTATTAACAATCGATTTTATAACATTCTTTGTAGCAATAGGGACAGTTCTATCACAAAAAATTCCACAGCCTGTTATCGAAGATAAAAGGGTGAATATGGGTAATATAATCAATGATTTTAAATATACCCTCACATATTTAAAAAGAAAACAAGGTTTTTTCTCACTCATAGCTGTATTCGCCCTGTTAAATTTCATAGCTAATTTGTGCATAGTACTTGTTGGCCCAATAATAATGGGTAATTATAATTCCGTAATTTATGGGATGGTAAATTCCATATCGGGAATAGCATTAGTTTTAGGAGGGTTAGTTGCAAGTGTTATACCAACTATTAAAAATAGGGTAAAAGTGATATTTATTGGGCTCATACTATCAGGTATAGGTTTGTGTGTGATGGGTGTATCGCCTCTTTGGTATATAATTGGTGTGGGATTTTTCATATTCATGTTGCCTGTTCCATTCACAAATGCAACATTGGGTACCATAATGCAGCTAAAAATTGAGGGTAACGTTTTGGGAAGAGTGGGCGCTGTGATAGATGGACTTTTGAAAATTATAACCCCAGTTGCAATTGTATTATCAGGTGTTTTGGCAGAAAAAGTATTCAATCCACTTCTTATAGATGGAGGCACATTAGCGAATACGTGGATTGGCTCTTTAATAGGTGTTGGGAAAAACAGAGGGATAGGACTTATGTTCATTCTATCTGGTTTGACTTTAATTGTCGTTTGTGTTTTAATGCTATTTAATAAAGTAGTAATGAACCTAGAAGAAAATAATCCAGATGCAGTTTTAGATTAAGAGAAAGTGAGCCTGATTTTTTTCCCGAAAATAGAGGTTAATTAATCTCGAGTTAAATTTACCTAGCTAAGGGAGTAGTGTCCCTCTTTTCCTTTAAACATGATTTCCATTTATAAAGGAGGAGAAATGAATTTAACAAACTTGCGTAAGATAATATCTTTTTATTCTTTGATTGGGAAACGAAGGCTTATACCCATATTGATTGGTGGCTTTCTTGCAACATCATCAATTGTATTCGGTTTTTTCATTCCATTGCTGGTAAGAAACATCATAGACGGGTTAACTATAAATATGCAAATGGAATGGAACTCCATTTATCTTTTAGCTATCTTATACACTGCCTCGTTTATCTTAACCTACATTGGCGATCAAATTTATTTACGTGAAAAATTCAAAGCTGCCGCGGATCTATCAAATCGTATTTTCAAACTCTCTTTCTTTTTCCCTTGGAAAAAACTTAAGCAACAAGGTTCGGCATACTATGCCTCTTTGATTAATAATCAACTTAACGAAGCTTTTGTCGTTCTTGATTATGGTTTTATTCGCAACATTTTTGTGCTTATACGAATGGTACTAATTTTGGTAATGGTTTTCGCTTGGAGTAAATTCTTTTTCTTCTTGTATGTGGTGAATGTGGCAATTGTAGGTCTATACACAAATATTATTGATCGAGTAAGCCATCGCCCTTATTCCCGAGGGTATGAATTAATGAGACAAGCAACGAATTTCATAGTTGAAACTTTCGAAAATCTCCATGAAATTTTTGCTGGAGAAGCAAAATCAAAACGTGAAAATGAATATGAAAGAATATACCAAAAGATTACGAACTCAGTAGTAGAAGCAGAAATACCAAGATCAAGGTTTGATAAATTGATGGTTGATCTGCCAGATTATTTTTCTCGTCTAATAATCTTGGTATATGGAAGTTTTTTAGTAATTAATGGACGTATGACAGTTGGAACAATATGGGCATTGTGGACATATTTTTCCTTTGTGACGGAACCTTTATACCTATTTAGGGAATTAGCCCGAATTGCAGTACGTGTTTCTGCAAATCTTGATACCATCCTTAAGTATTTCGACGAAGCAGAACACGCACAAAAGAATTACACGAAGAATGAAATATTTCCGGTTCCAAAGGTCCCCGTATATAGTCTGAAAGATGTCAGTTTTGGTTTTGAACCTGATAAACCATTTCTAAAAAAAATTTCCTTAAACGTTCAGCATGGAGAAACAATTGCTATTGTAGGTTTATCAGGAGAAGGAAAATCCATTTTACTCAATATACTACTTGGATTAGAGCAAAACTATGAAGGAGAAGTAAGAATCCTAGGTAATGAATTAAAAGGGACCTACCCCCTGGCAGTGTTCAAATATGTTGGATATTACTCTCAAACTGTTGGAATTTTCAATGAAACGCTTGAAAGCAATATCGTTATGGGAAGAAAGTTAGACGAGGAACGATTGGAAAAAGTAATTGATGATCTTAAATTGGATCATTTAAAAGGAAGACTTTTAGGAGAAGGAGGTAGTTTTGTTTCTGGTGGTGAAAAACAACGAATACAACTTGCAAGGTTATTTTACGCTGAAAAAGATGTAGTGGTAGTTGACGAACCACTTACTAATCTAGATACCATAAACGAAAGTATATTACTTGAAAAACTTGAAGATTATTTATCCACACGTTCTGGGATTATTATTTCCCATAAACCAAATGTTATTAGTCTTGCAAATAGGGTATTTGTGTTAAAAAATGGAACGGTTGCAGCAACAGGTAGTTTTAGTGAGCTTATGTCTGGAGATGATACTTTCAAAGGAATAATTGAAAGCTATCTATCAAGTGCTAACGAGATTGGAAGAAAGAAGATGGGATAAATCATTTGGATCTCTTTCAAAAAGTGAAGGTAGAAAAATTAGGAACTTGCGTACTAGACTATAATTAATTGTCATTCAAATAAGGAATTGGTTGGAATGTATTTATGTCTATAAGTAGGCATAGCTAACGGATGTGAAAGACTGGATACAAAGAGAGAGAAGAAAGGTACGAAGAGCTAAAAGAAATGGAGGTGCCAAAATGTTTAACACATTAGAAGAGATAGCAAAAAGAGACAGAGAAAAAGCTAAAGTGGAAGGAAAACTTGAAGGCGAAAGAGAATTTGCAATTAGAATATTAAACAAAAGATTTGGTAACCAATTAACCGAAGAGATAAAAGACAAGATAAGAAAAGCAGATGAGAAGACGATAGATTACATAGGGGATAACTTGTTAGAAATAACCATAGAAGAACTAAAAGAGTTATTGAAATAATTTTTTAAAGATGCCCAACATGGGCGTTTTTCAATTAAAAATTGCCGATAATTTCTACAAATTCTCCTCTTTCTTCCCCTTCAAACACATAAAAAGAAACAGCAGAAGGCTTTCTTTTCAGCGTGTATTTTTTCACGAATGGATCAATCTCTTTTGGTACTTTCGGTGTGAATTCTTTTGGTATATCCTTTAAATCGTAGTACCTACCGTAATTCATTATGAATCTTTCTATTATCTTTTTTTGGCTTGCATCAAGACTAATGTAATTTTCTATGAACTCTTTTAAATTCTTTTTATTTAAGTCTTTCATAAACTTTTTTACAACATCTTTCCTTCCCAAATAAAAAGGATGATCGGTGAAGGTTATATTTTTGTTTGTGTGGATTTTTGGTTCTTGAACGTTTGTTAGTAAAGAATTAAAATCTATCTTTTGATTTCTTTCGAAGATAGAGTTTATTAACTCTTTCGTGTAGTAATCACATCTTTCTTCAATTAAACTGTCATCTTCTATCTCTTTAAATATCTTTTTTAGATCAATCTCTTCTTTGTAGTAATGAACGAGGTAAGATGTAAAGAACTCTGATATTTGTCTTTCTTTTGAAAGGTTTTTAAACTTTTCAAGGTTTATCTCAAACTTCTTATCTATATCCTTCTTTTTCAATTCTTTGATTATGCATATAGGTGTGGATGTAGTGATTTCAAACTCAAGAGCATCTAATATGTTTCTCAAGGTACTTGGTTGAATGTACTTTGTCTTTGCAGATAAAAACTCTTTCAACGTTCTTTCAGAAACGTTCATTGAGTCTATGGGTATCTTTTCTTTTCCTATTTCTTTCCTTATGAAATCTCTTAGTTTTGGTGTACTTCTGTGTTGGTTGTTATCCAAATTGAATACATAGTACTTTAATTGGTTAATGATATCTTTAAAAGTATTTTTTATCGATTCACCTTCTGCTTTGTTTAGTTGAGATAAACACTTTGAAAAGATAAAGGCGGATTCATAAACCAAAGGATCGTTGTTATTCTTCTGCACTTGAAATATAGTATCAAGGGAATTGAAAACTTTTAAATTGTCATCATGGAAATAGTAACCAAGGTAGAATCCTAATGGAAAAATAAAAGCTAAAGCCTTTTCTTTGTTTGCATCTTTCAACCACCAAGATGAATTGTTTAAAGCTTGTACCATGCCAGAAGGATGTGGAATAGTTTTTAAAATCTTAAATGCTTCGATGTTTAAACAAACTGCTTCTTCGTATCTTTCTTCGTTCTTTTTCCCTCTTGCTCTTGATAGTAATATGAAGCCTTTGGTAATAGGAGCATTTTCATAACTTTCACTCCAAATCCTAATGGTTTGCAAATCTTTTTCATCAAAATTTAATTCACGAACATTCTTTAAATTCTCAACAACTATTCCTCTTAAATACTTAGGAAGTTTTTCGAATTCTTCCTTCAATTGATTGAATACTTCTTTAATTTCTTCATTTCTAGAAAGTTTGACCAAAATATCTATTTTTTCAATTAAAATTAGACAATACAAACCACCTTTTTTTAACTTTTGTAACTCTTCATCTATTATCTCGAGGGCTTCATCGTATTTAACATCCCATTTTAATTTTAAAACGTTTATGTAATTGATGATGTTTTTATTTTTATCTGATCTATCACTTTCTAAATAATGAACAACATAATTCAAAATAGGTCTTATGAACTGTCCTTTACTCACAATTTTATCCAGTAGTTTAATGTTCATTTCTCAACCCTCTTTCCTTTACCCAATAGCAACAAAAATATAAAATAAAATTTACTTCAAAAACGCCTTCCTTTAGAATGTTAATAATTCTTGAAGCTTCTCTTTTTATTCTAAAGTTTATTATATCATAACTCTCTTATAATAACCAAAAGAAAGACAAAGGCATTATATCCGATAAAAACCATCATAAATAATTTTAAGATAAGTTTTTTAACCGATCTCTGCAATACTTTATGAATACATATTTGAAGCCAATAAAAAAACAGTTGAAAACCATATGGGAAAGTGTATGATTAAAATGAAGGGTTGAATTATTTGAAATTTTAGTCTTTAATTAAAAGAATAATCTAAAGGGGGGAATTGTAGATGGTATCAAAAAACAAAGGAACACTTATCTCTGTTAAATCTTTAATAAAGGAACTTGGTGGTAACAAAATACTAAAAGGTATAACCTTCGATGTTGTAGGGAATGAGATTTTGGCTTTGGTAGGTCCCAATGGAGCAGGAAAGACTACAACAATAAGGTGCCTTACAGGGATCTACAACCATGGAAAGGATCAAGTAATCAAAAAAGATGGCTTAACCATTGGGGTTGTTTCGGAAAAGGATTTGCTCTGGGAAAAAGAAACGGGATGGAAAAATATCGAAATATTCAGAGAATATCTCGGTGGCAAACTATCAAATGACCAAATAGAAAGCTATGCAAAATATTTAGACATCTCAGAATTCTTACCAAAAAAGGTTCATACTTATTCAAAAGGAACGAGAAGGAAGTTTTCTTTTATTTTAGGACTTTTAAAAGATCCAGAGCTTCTCATACTTGATGAACCCATGAGTGGTTTGGATCCTGTTTCAAGAATAAAGATGAGGGAGTTAATATTTAAACTCAACAAAGAAGGAAAAAGTATATTCTACACCTCTCACGATTTAGCAGAAGTGGAAAAGTTAGCCCACAGGGTAATGCTTATGAAAAAAGGAGAAATAGTGTTGGATAACTTAAAAAGCGATATATTAAGTAATTACAGAAACTTAGAAGAGTTATTCTTAGAAAAAGTGGGGGTGTATATAGATGAAGAAAATAATGAAATATAATTTTAGGATGCTATTAACCAGTTTTGTTAACTTCTATTTTCCGGCAATTTTATTAATAGCAATAATAACTTTTATACTTTATAGTTTTGTGAGTTCTGGACCTAATGAGGCAGCGGAGCTTATTTTCAATAGAATGCTTATTCTCATGGCTATAAGTATGTACACGATGGGAGCCTACATGATACTCAACAATTTAGTTATACCAGAAAAAACAACAGGTAGAATAGAACTTTTACTCTCGAATGGCTTTGAAATACAACCTTATCTATATAGCTCTATTATTGTTGGTTGGATAGTTATGGAAGTTGAATTGGTATTAATGTTCATCATTCCAAATATTATAACAAGTACTTTCCTTGAAAAAAGTTTTTTTACTGGTTCACTCTTTAAAATAATTATATTTGTGTCGGTCTTTGGTTTTGGATTGCTTTCTATTATGTATTATCTAATTTTTAGAATCAAAAGAATAAGTATAATCAATAACTTGTTTTTTATAATAGGATTCATAGTTATCTTTGGTGGCAGTTATTTGACTTCATCTTTTCCCGTGACAGAACAGTTCAATGACATACTGTTATGGATACTGTTAGGAGTAGGGATATTTTTATTTTTCTTCACAGTAATAGCGGGGAGAAAGATAACAAAAGAGACTGTAGTGTTAACGATTCCAGATTAAAGGGAGTTAAGAATAAAGTTTATATAGACAGTTTGGAGAAAAAATGATTTTCAATTGGTTTATTTTCATAAAAGCCAAAGGTAGTGTTAAACTCGAAGTCAAATAAAGTTAACACTACTTTTTTTCTATGTATTAACGTAAGTAGTAAAATTGAGAGAATAAAAAAGAATCTATGTAGGGGGTGAATTAAAATTAATGTTTTGATTAAAAATTGTAGGATTGTGGATGAAGAAAAAGATTTATTTGGGGATTTGTACATTAAAGATGGAAAGATAGATGATTATGGGAGAGATTTGAATTACGATGCTTATACTTTAGATGCTAAGGGTTTGGTTGTTATGCCTGCCTTTATAGATATGCACGCACACTTCAGAGATCCTGGTTATACTTATAAAGAAGATTTGCATTCTGGCAGTTTAGCAGCATTGAAAGGCGGATACACATGTGTGAATCTGATGGGTAACACCAATCCTATATGCAGTGATATGAAAGTTGTTAATTACGTGTTGAACAAAGCTAAAGAATTAAATTTGATCGATGTTCACCAAACGGTTTCTATTACAAAGAACTTTGATGGAAAATCTTTAGAACATTTGGATTATGTAGATGACAAAGTGAAATTCATATCCGATGATGGAAAAGGTGTTCAGTCAAATTTGACTATGTATTTAGCGATGATAAAAGCAAAAGAGAAAGGTTTAACTATCATAGCGCATGAAGAAGACGATGAAATAGTAACGATAGATACGAGACTTTCTGAGAATTTGATGACTTTTAGAGACATATACCTTGCGAAATTAACAGGAGCCTCTCTTCATTTAGCCCACGTAAGTACGAAAGAGGCAATAGAAGGTATAAGAAAGGCAAAAAGAGAATTACAAAATCTTACCTGCGAAGTTACCCCCCACCACTTAGCTTTATACAATTACGATTACAAAGTTAATCCTCCAATAAGAGAAAAAGAAGATGTTTTGGAAATAATCAAGGGAATAAAGGATGGGACCGTAGATATTATAGGAACTGATCATGCCCCTCATTCTATGGAAGACAAAGAAAAAGGGGCACCTGGTATCTCAGGGTTAGAAACCGCTTTCCTTGTTTGTTATACAAAGTTGGTAAAAAGTGAAGAAATTTCACTTAATCGCTTATCTCAACTTATGTCTTCAAAACCAGCGGATATGTTAGGGGTTAAAAAAGGAAAAATACAGGTAGGATATGATGGAGATGTAGTTATTGTAGATTTAGAAAAGAAGGTTAAAATCAACAAAGACGAATTCCTCTCCAAAGGCAAAAATACTCCTTTTGATGGGATGGAATTTTATGGAGAAGTTATAGCAACAATTCGAAAGGGAGAGATCAAATACAAAAAGGGGAGTGTCAAATTTGATAATAGATAGATTATTCAACGAGGTTGAAAAAAACGGGAATGTTTGTGTCGGATTGGATACACATTTGGATTATATACCGGTTAACTTAAAAGAAAAGTATCAAGATATTGATGAAGTTTTGTTCAAATTCAACAAAGAGATAATAGACAAAACATGTGATTTGGTACCGGTATATAAATTACAAATAGCATATTATGAAGCATACGGCATAAAAGGCCTTTTAGGGTATAAAAAAACGATAGAATATTTAAGAAGTATAAAAAAGATAACAATAGGGGATATAAAACGAGGTGATATTTCATCCACCGCTCAGATGTACGCTAAAGCCCATTTCGAAGGAGAGTTTGAGGTTGATTTTATAACGCTAAATCCATACCTTGGTTTTGATACCTTAACACCTTACCTTAAATACATTGAAAGTGGAGAGAAAGGAGTCTTCGTACTTCTTAGAACATCGAATCCAGGAGCCAAAGACATACAATATTTGAAAGTATCTCCAAAAGACCAATATCTTTATTACATTGTCGGAGACAAAGTTGATGAAATAGGGTCTAAGTACCGTGGGAGTTGCGGTTACAGTTCAATAGGTGCTGTTATAGGTGGGACACATGTTGATGAAGCCAAAGAAATTAGAAAGAGATATAAAAATATGTTCTTTTTGATCCCTGGATACGGTCATCAAGGGGCAATTGGGAAAGACGTTTCTCTTTATTTAAACAAAGGTAATGGCGGCGTTATCAACTCTTCAAGGGGAATAATAACCGCTTATAAAAACTACGAGGATGGGGGCCAAAGATTTGCAGATTACGCCAGAAAAGCGGTACTTGACATGAGGGAGGATATTCAAAGTGAAAGAGGGGTATAGGGAAGTAGATATTTCCTCTAATACTGAAATCGCAAAAGACATATTCGAGTTGAAAGTTCAAATAGAATTCAACGACAGTTTGGGTGATCCTGGACAGTTTTATATGCTGCGTAGTTGGGATTTTGATCCTCTTTTGTCTAGACCTTTTAGTATATGCAATATAGAAGGAAACGTTGTGACTTTCTTGTACAAAATTGTTGGGCGAGGAACAAATTACCTATCCAAACTGAAACCAAAAGATAAGTTAAAGGTTTTGGGCCCCTTGGGGAATGGTTTTAATTTGAATGTAAATGGAAAAGTTGCTTTAATTTCCGGTGGTATCGGTATACCTCCAATGATTTATTTGGCAAAAAAGTTGAGTGCAGAGATCGATTTTTATGCTGGATTTACAAATGAAGTTTATTATATGCACTACGTACAAAAGTATGTGAATAAGATCTATATAACGACTGAAGATGGTTCTACAGGTCAAAAAGGTTTCATAACGGATATATTCAGACCAGAAAAATATGATGTTGTTTTCACTTGCGGCCCTTCCGCCATGATGAAAAAAGTAGTTGAAAAATGTGAAAATATGATTCCTGTTTTTGTCTCTATGGAAAGTATCATGGCCTGTGGTATGGGAGCATGCTTGGGATGCAGCATAAAGACAAAATCTGGGATGAAAAGGGTATGTAAAGGGGGACCCGTTTTTGAGGGAAGGGAGGTATTTTTTGATGATTGATACCAAAGTGAACATAGCTGGAGTAGAGTTTAAAAATCCTGTAATAGCTGCTTCTGGGACTTTTGGTTTTGGTAGAGAGTTTTTAGAATACTTTCCCATCTCTAAATTAGGTGGATTATCAACCAAAGGGCTAACTTTAAGACAAAGAGAAGGAAATAAAGGTGTACGAATTCATGAAACCACAGGGGGCATAATGAACAGTATTGGTTTACAAAATCCCGGTATAGACGCGTTTATTGAAGAAGAGCTTCCTTTCTTACACAGCCAAGATACGGTGATAATTGCCAATGTTAGTGGAAATACAATCGAAGAATACGTTATTTCTGTTGAAAAGCTAAACCAAACCGATATTGATATGATAGAGCTGAACATTTCGTGCCCTAACGTTAAAGAAGGAGGCATTTCTTTCGGTACAAAGGCAGAAATAGCTAGCAACGTTGTAACACAAGTTAGGAAAGTTTGCAAAAAGCCCCTAATAGTAAAATTATCTCCAAGTGCTGAAAATATCGTTGAAATGGCTGAAAGTTGCGTTGAAGCAGGAGCAGACGCACTATCACTTGTAAACACTTTTCCAGCCTTAGCCGTTGATATAAGCAAGAAAAAAGCCATTTTTGATAATATAACTGCTGGTCTATCAGGGCCTTGTATAAAACCTATTGCCTTAAGAATGGTTTATGAAGTTTCAAAAGCTGTTGATGTTCCTATTATAGGTATTGGGGGAATTATGGGTTATAGAGATGCGATTGAGTACATAATGGCGGGTGCTTGGGCTGTGCAAGTAGGCACTGCTAATTTTATCAACCCCAAGGCTTGTGTTGAGATAATTGAAGGTATAGAAGAATATTTGCAAAAAGAGGGGATTTCAACATTAGAGGAAATAAGAGGGATCATTTAGTATTTTAAAATACGTAAAAACTTAACTAATTATGGAGATTCTGGTTTAAACTTTAAGTGTTGTTTAAGGTACTGTTTTTTGTACAATTTTTCTTGACTTAAAGTTGACTAATATGGTAGAATTTAAAGTAAAGTGTTAAAAAAATAACATTGCTAATTAGAAGGAGGAAAAGGGATGTCAGCTCTTTTAGAATTACAGGATTTGAAGGCAAAAGTTAGAAATGAAGATGTTGAAATATTAAAAGGCGTTAACTTAACTATAAATAAGGGTGAGATACATGCGTTAATGGGTCCAAATGGGTCTGGAAAATCTACATTAGCCCATGTTATCATGGGGAATCCAAAGTACCAAGTTACCTCAGGAGATATCTTATTTGAAGGGCAATCTATTTTAGATCTTTCTACAGATGAAAGGGCTAAATTAGGTTTGTTTATGTCTTTTCAAACTCCTGAAGAGGTTGAAGGGATAAAGATGAGACAATTCTTGATTAATTCCTTCAGAAACATTCATAAAGAGGATAAAATTACACTATTGGAATTAAATAAAGTAATATCCCAGTTATCCCAAAATTTAGATCTCAACGGAGAATTTCTGGAGAGATATATCAATACCGGGTTTTCCGGTGGTGAAAAGAAAAAAAGTGAAATACTACAAATGGGATTTCTTAAACCAAAATTGAGTATATTGGATGAGATAGATTCCGGTTTAGATATTGATGCACTGAGGATAGTTGCAGAAAACATCAACAGAGTAAAAACTGGTAATATGGGAGTATTACTCATTACACACTATCAAAGAATCTTGAACTTTGTTGTTCCTGATTACGTACATATCTATATAGACGGGAAAATAGTTAAAACAGGATCACAAGAATTAGCTAAAGATATAGAGGAAAACGGTTACTCAACGTTGGAGCAAGAAATGGGAATAACTATTTCCGAGGAGTGAAATTATGGCTAAAAATGAAAATGTTAACATAGAAGATTTGTTGGTGGATCAGAGCAAATTCGATTTTAAAAATCCCGAGACGTATGTTTACAAAACCATTCCAGGTTTAAACGAGAAGGTAGTTCGGGAAATATCTGAACAAAAAGAAGAACCTACCTGGATGAGAGATTTACGTTTAAAATCTTTACATATATTTGACACATGGAGAGATCCCCGATTCGGTGTCGATGTTTCTGACTTAGACGTAAGTAAAATTGTTGCATACATTAGACCAAGGGGAAAAACATCCGCATCGTGGGATGATGTCCCTGAGGAAATAAAAGATACTTTTGATAAACTAGGAATACCAGAGGCAGAGAAAAAGGCATTGGCTGGTGTTGGTGCACAATACGATTCGGAAATTGTTTATCAAAATATAAAAAAAGAGCTTGAAAATTTGGGAATTATATTTTTAAATATGGAAAGTGCGGTTAAAGAATATCCTGATTTAATTAAAGAATATTTCATGAAAGCAGTAGCTCCTACAAACCATAAGTATGCTGCTTTACATGGTGCTGTGTGGAGCGGAGGTACATTTTTATACGTCCCAAAAGGTGTAAAGGTTCCATTGCCGCTTCAAGCTTATTTTAGAATGAATAATCCTGGAATGGGGCAGATGGAGCATACCATAATAGTTGCTGATGAAGGAAGTGAACTGGCTTTCATAGAAGGGTGTTCTGCTCCTTATTATGAAGTAACAAACCTCCATGCTGGGATGGTAGAAATATACGTAAAGAAAGGTGCAAGGGTAAAATATGCAACGATTCAGAATTGGAGTAAAAACACATACAATTTGAATACAAAAAGGGCAGTAGTTGATGAAGACGGTATAATGGAATGGGTATCAGGTTCTTTGGGAAGCCATAAAACGATGATATATCCATCTTCAATTCTAAGAGGCAAAGGAGCGAAAACCGAAACTAAGGCGATTACTTATGCTGGGCCAAATCAACATATGGATTCAGGATCCAAAGTTTTCATGTTTGCACCATATACCAGCGCAAATGTTGATGCACGAAGTATAAGCATCGGTGGTGGTTGGGCCTTTTACAGAGGATGGTTGAAGGTAGGGGAAAACGCCAAAGGGGCGAAAGCTTCCGTATCTTGTCAAGCCTTGATGCTTGATAACGAATCTAAAAGCGATACGGTGCCTCTTATCGAGGTTTACACTGATGAAGCAGATGTTGGGCATGAAGCACGTATAGGTAGAATCAAAGAAGAGCAGATTTACTATTTGATGAGTAGAGGGTTAAGTGAAGCTGAGGCTAAAGCCATGGTAGTTAGAGGATTTGTAGAACCTTTTGCCAAAGAGCTTCCATTAGAGTACGCCATTGAATTGAACAGATTAATTAATTTAGAAGTAGAATCAAGCATAGGATAACCTTTTATTTGAAATAGTTATAACAAGGAGTGAACAACAATGGAGACAATTTTTGAGAAACCTATAGATATGAGGCATAAAGATCTAAAAGCGGTTGAGTGGCAAATTCCCCAAATTACACCAAAAAGAGATTACGGAGATTATGAATTTCAAGCATCTTTGGAACACATCTCTAATGAAATGTTAAAAACATTCAAAAGTTATAGATACGAAGCTTATAAAAATTGGGGCTTCCCTAAATGGAAAAGGGCAAAATTAAATGGTTATGAGCCAGATAAATATGTTTCCTTTGTCCCTGTTAGTACAAGTGGAAAGATACTAGCTTTGAATGGAATCGACCTAGAAGGGATAGAAATCTTGGCAAAATACGATTTTGAAGGTGCTCATAGGAAATTTTTATTGATGGCTGAAGCATTCTCTAATACGGGTTTTTATCTAAAAACCAACGAAGGAGAAGAAAGAGAACCGATTATTTTAACGTATGATTGGAAGTCCCCTATATATGAAACCTCTGTTTACAACATAAGTCCATTCTCTAAAGCCACTGTAATTAGATATATAAAGTCTAACAAAAATGAAAATTTATTTAGAACGACATCAAATAGAATAATAGTAAGAGAAAATGCTTCTTTAGAACTGATAAATATAAATTTATGTAACGACGACAGTTTAAACATTGATAACACTTTTGTTGAAGTACAAAAAAACGGGAAGGTTCAAGTCACAGATATAAATATAGGAGGGAGAATTACCTCGCCACATATTGTGTTCAGACTTGCTGGCGAAGGTGCGCAAGCTCAGTTATTTCCTTATTTTTTGGGAAATAAAGATAACGTTATTGATATGCTTTATTTAATGAGGTTCTATTCACCTGAAACAACCGGGGCGATCGATGCCAAAGGTGTTATTAAAGACGAATCAAAGGCTGTATTCAGGGGTTTTCTTGATTTGAAAAAAGGAGCAAAAGAAGCTAATGCCTCCGAATCAGAGTATACTTTAACTCTCTCTGAAAAAGCCAAAGCAGAAGCGTTACCTAGTTTGTTGGTGGATGAAAATGAGGTAAATGCCTCACACGCTGCTACGGTGGGTACTATTGAAAAGGAAAAATTATATTATCTAATGACTCGTGGATTCTCTTTGGAAGAAGCAAAAAAATTGATTTCTTCAGGTTTGTTTGAATCTGCAATAGATAGAATTAAAGTTTTTGATGAAGGGATGAGCCGGGAGGTAAAAGATGTTATCTTCCAAAGAATATGAGGAGATATTTCCAGCTTTAAAAAGAAAAATAAATGGGCATAAATTGATCTATCTTGACAATGCTGCCACCACGTTAAGGCCCAAGGAAGTTATGGATGCTGTAAATGAATACAGTCTGAACCATCATGCCAACGTCCACAGATCAACACACACTTTAGCAGCTGAAGCTACTAAGTATTATGAAGATGCAAGGAGTAAAGTTGCAAATTTCATAAACTCAGAAACTGAGGAAGTTATTTTTACAAAAGGTGCAACTGAATCTCTCAATCTTGTAGCATATTCCATTGCAAATTCAAATATATTACGATCTGATGATGAAATTCTAATATCTACAATAGAACATCATGCAAATTTTGTTCCCTGGCAGCAAATAGCCAAAATTTTTAATTTAAAGATAAAATACTACCCCGCTAAAAGTGGGATTTTTGATTTATCTGATTTTCTCAAGCATATTACAAATAAAACGAGGTTAGTAAGTATTACCGCTTTGTCAAACGTTACCGGTCAACTTATCCCAGTTAATACTTTAATAAAACAAATTAGAAATATCAGACAAGATGTAATTCTTGTTGTGGATGGGGCTCAAGCTGTACCTCACCTTCCTATCGATGTAAAAAAAATGGATTGTGATTTTATAGCCTTTTCCGGTCATAAAATGCTCGGACCAACGGGAATAGGTGTATTGTATGGTAAAAAAAGGTATTTAAACGAGATGACCCCTTTTTTGTTTGGGGGTGAAATGATCGATAAAGTATCTACCGATGGGACTACTTTCAACGTTTTACCTTACAAATTTGAGGCGGGAACTCCAAACGTTGACGGCGCGGTAGGATTAGCTAAAGCCATAGAAATACTTGAGAGGATCGGCATGGATAATATTCAAGAACATGAAAAACAGCTTACTTCATATGCCTTGAAAAAATTAAAAGAGTTGGATTTTTTAGAAATATTCGGTCCTCAAGACGAAACGCAACAGTCAATAATATCATTTAATATGAAAGGTGTACACCCACACGATGTAGCTCATTTGTTGAACGATTTAACGGGAATAGCTATTAGAAGTGGTCATCATTGTGCTCAGCCATTGATGAAAGAGTTTGGCACATCCGCCACGTGTAGGATAAGCTTTTATGTGTATAATGAAGAAGAAGATGTTGATAAATTATGCGAAGGATTAAATAAAGTTTGGGAGTGGTTGAAATAGGACTAGAAGAACTTTACTCTGATATAATTTTAGATTATGCCAAAAATGAGAGATACAAAAAAGAGATACAAGACGCTAAAAAAGCTGAAGGAAAAAATTTGTCTTGTGGAGATGAGATTACCCTTTATTTAAAAGTAAAAGATAACATTGTCAAAGAAATAACTTTCACAGGACATGGCTGTATTATAAGTCAGGCAAGTGCTTCAATGATGTGTGAATACCTTGAAGGAAAAACCGTAGACGAGGCGAATAAAATATTACAAGAAATTATAAATATGTCACAAGGCAAAGAATTCGATAAAGAATTAGTAGATGGGATAGAAATTTTTTCTGATATCTCCAAATTCCCAATGAGAACTAAATGTTTCACCCTTGCTTGGCATACGTTGGATGACGCACTTAATGGAAAAAATATGTGAACTTAAACAACAAGGAGGCGTTGTTTTGATAGATCTAAAAAATCTTAAAAATGTTGCTATAATTGGAGCAACCCGTAATAAAGAAAAATATGGATATAAAGTGTTGAAAAATTTAAAAGATAAAGGTTATACAATTTATCCTATTAACCCTAAGTATGACGAAATAGAAGGAATAAAAACATATCCTTCTGTAAAAGATCTACCTAAAGATGAAATAGATTTGATTGTTTTTGTCGTTCCCCCACAAATTGGAATAACAGCTGTTAAAGAGGCATATGAAGAAGGATTCAGAAAATTTTGGTTCCAACCTGGTGCAGAATCAGACGAAATCGAAGAATATTTAGAAGAATTACCTAATGTGGAGTTTTCTTTCATCAAATGTATAATGGTAGAAACGAATTAAATTTAAAAAAGCCGCCTCAACGAGGCGGCTTTTTTATTAACTTTCTACAATATCTTTTAGTTGTGCTACTCTGTTAGGATGTCTCAATTTTCTCAACGCCTTAGTTTCTATCTGCCTTATTCTTTCTCTTGTAACGTTGAAGAATTGTCCAACTTCTTCTAATGTCTTTTGTTTACCATCTAAGAATCCATACCTCATTTTCAAAACCAAAGCTTCTTTAGAGTTTAAAGTGTCAAGTACTTCCTCTAACCTTTCTTTCATAATCATTTTTTGAGCTTCTTCTTCGGGAGTTGTTTCATCTGTACTGATGAAATCTCCTGTTTCAGATTCTTCATCGTCACCATTACCACTAGATATAGGTGAATTTAAAGAAAGTACATCTTTTGCACTTATTAGGATTTCATTAATCTTATCTTCTGGCTTATCTAAAATTTCTGCAAGTTCTTTCGCTGAAGGATAATCTCCGTTTTCTTGCAAATACTCTCTGATGACTTTGTTCATTCTATTTATAGTTTCTACTAAATGAACTGGAATTCTAATCGTTCTTGCTTGATCAGCTATGGATCTGGTTATTGCCTGTCTAATCCACCATGTTGCATATGTAGAGAACTTAAAACCTTTTCTCCAGTCAAATTTGTCCACAGCCTTTATCAATCCTATGTTTCCTTCTTGGATCAAATCCAAAAAAGTCAAACCTCTACCTGTGTATCTTTTAGCAATACTTATAACTAACCTTAAATTTGCTTTTATCAATTCGTCTCTTGCTTTTTGATCGCCTTTTTGAGCTCTTCTAGCTAATTGCCTTTCTCTGGAAGGGCTTAAAAGTTCAACTTTGCTGATTTCTTTGAGATATATTTTTATAGGATCACCTAAGGAGATATTGTCATACATTTTAAGCTCTGTATCTGAAAATAACTCTCCAATCTCTTCATTTTCATATTCCGCTTCATTTAAGGCATCTTTCTCCTCTTCAACATCTCCTTCTATAATTTCTATTCCTTCGGATTCCAAAGCCTCGTATATCTTCTCTATATAATCACTATCAATTTCATCCGCTATATTTGCAGGAATAGCATTATCGATATCGGAATAAGATAACTTATTTCCTTTCTTTTTTGCTTTACTTATTAATAATGAAATAAAAGTATCCACGGAACTTACTTTTTCCTTGGGTTTTTTCACTTTTACTTTGACTGTATCTCCGTCTTTTTCAATGTCTTCAAAATAGATATTTTCTATTCTTCTCATAATTTTTTTCTCTTCTTTCTCGCTTATTCTTTTGTTATTCACATAATTCCCTCCTTTCATAAAGAAACGATACCCCTCAAGTTGTAAAGTTTTCCAATGAAACTATTTGTTTAGACACCAATAATATGATTTGGTTCTAAAAATACACATATAAATAAAAAGTTTTGGTAAATCTTACATTAAAAATATAATTTACAATAATTCCAAGGGATTTTTTTCGACAATCTTTTTTGCCTCTTCTATACTTAAACCAGCCGATAAAGCAACTTTTAAACTAAAATCATAGTCCAAGAAATCATCGGGCCCATGAGCGTCACTATTTACTAGTAATTTTGCTTCATATTTTTGAGCCAATTTTCTCACGTGCCCATTGGATAAGCTATGGCCTTTTCTGGCACTTAATTCCAAAAAGACTCCGTTTTTTGCAGCAAGGGCTACTTCTTCCTCACTAATTAAACCAGGGTGAGCTAAGATATCCACATACTTTGACGTTACAGCGTAATAATTAGTTTTTTTAAATACCGGTTCGACTATAGTTTCTCCGTGAACCAATACAATATCTGCTCCATTTTCTTTTGCATATTTTGCAAGATTATCTATCAGTAAAGGAGGAACGTGAGTGATTTCAACTCCTTTTAAAATCTTGATTCCTTCAAAGTAACTACTTTCATTATCAACGAATTTGTTCAAACTGTTTAAAACAAAATCGATGTTGGATTCATCCACATGATCAGATATTGCAATAGCCGCATAACCGTAGATTTGTGCATGTCTTATCTGTTCGCTACATATTAATTCTCCGTCACTCAAAATTGTGTGTGTGTGAAAATCATAAAGTTTATTCAAAAAGAGACCTCCTTTTTAGCTTAATAATAGTATACAAATCTTTAATTGTTTTAAATCTAATAGTAACTCATTCATCTTGAAGTTTAACAAACTCTATAGTATAATCTAACTGGAAAAGAAAGATCCCCCTATCCCCCTGAGATAAACCCAGACATTCTTGCCGGATCCATTGTGGATCCGGTTTTTTTATTCTTTTTTTGATATATAATTATATCACAAAAACTTTAGCTAAATAAAAGAGGTGGAATTATGCTTCATGAGTATAAAGGGGAATATCCTGTTGTTGAAGAAGATGTTTTTCTAGCGCCTGGTAGTCAAATTATTGGAAGTGTAAAGATCGCTAAGGGATCTAGTATTTGGTACAATGTCACATTGAGAGGGGATATTGGTTCTATAACCATTGGGGAATTCACCAACGTACAAGATAACTCAGTAGTTCATATTGATACCGAATACCCAACTATAATCGGAAGTTACGTTACCATTGGACACAACGCTATTATACATGGATGTGAAATCTCTAATAACTGCCTCATAGGGATGGGAGCAACTATATTAAATGGTGCAAAGATAGGTGAAGGATGTCTTATAGGAGCTGGAGCTTTGGTAACTGAAAACAAAATAATTCCTCCTAAAAGTTTAGTTTTAGGGGTTCCAGGAAAGGTCATAAGAAACCTAACTGAAGAAGAGATTGAGCAAATTAGGGAACATGCTAAAGAATACTATAATTTGGCAAAGAGTTATAGGGACAAACAGTAATGCCCAGCTAAAGGGCATTACTGTTTGCTGCTTAATTCTTCCACTATTATTTTAGTATCCTGAGCTATCATTAATTCTTCGTTAGTTTTTACTATCAATACATCCACATCAGAGTCTGAAGTTGAGATAATCCCTTCTTTTCTATTCAACAAAGTATTTTTTTCTTTATCAATTTTAACTCCAAAGAAGTCTAAATAATCACAGACATCCATTCTTACATGTTCATCATTTTCTCCCACACCCGCTGTGAATACCAATGCATCTAATCCTTTTAGTATGGTTATATAACTTCCTATGTATTTTGCTAAACGATATACATACACATCGTATGCCAACTTTGCCTTTTTATCCCCATTTTCTATTCCTTTTCTGATGTCTCTCATGTCGTTGCTCATTTCACTTAAACCATAGACACCACTTCTTTTGTTCAATAAATCGTCTACTTCATCTACGCTGTAACCTTTTCTTGTAAGGAAAAGAACGATACTTGGGTCTATATCTCCACTTCTTGTGCCCATTATCAATCCTTCCAAAGGTGTGAATCCCATCGATGTGTCAACTACTTTCCCTCTGTCAATCGCAGCTAAAGATGCACCATTACCCAAATGTGCAGTTGTCATCTTTAATTCTTTTATATCTTTTCTTAATATCTCAGAAGCTTTTTGAGATACATACCTGTGACTGGTCCCATGAAATCCATACCGTCTTATCTTGTACTTTTGGTAGAGTTCGTAAGGTAAGCCATACATATATGCCTTCTCTGGCATCGAATGGTGAAATGATGTGTCAAACACCGCTACTTGGGGTACTTTGGGTAATAATTTTTTGGCAGCTCTTATGCCCACCAAATTGGGAGGATTATGTAAAGGTGCAAGATCAGAGTTTTCTTCTATAGCTTTAATAACTTCTTCATCTATCAGTACAGAAGAGAAAAACTTTTCTCCTCCATGTACAACTCTGTGACCAACCGCATCTATCTCATCTAATCCTTTTAAACACCCGTATTCAGGATCAGTTATCAATTCCATAGCTTTTTTTAACGCTTCTTCATGGTCATTAATCTTGGTTATGTTTTTGTACTCTTTTTCTTTACTTTCTTGTTCAATATCTGACTCTTCTTCTCCTATCCTTTCAACTAGCCCTTTCACCAAACACTCTTCGTTTTCCATTTCTAATATTTGATATTTTAAGGATGAACTTCCTGAGTTGATCACTAGTATTTTCATTTGAAATCCTCCTATTAATATTTTCTGGTACTGCCTTTAGGTTCTCTAAAACTTGTTTTAGCGCCGAACGTTAAGGGGGGGTCCCTTTAAAAACCCCAAATCAAGGTCAAAATCATTTAAAAACATTGTTTGCACACTGCAGCAAACGCTCCCCACCCATAATTGGACCTGTGTATCTCTACATTAGTTAAAATTAAAAAAGTACAACCATGGGAGCCATGGCTGTACTTTGAGTTAAGCTTTATTAGCGGAACCTAAAAGTTCCAATCTATCTGAAACTACCTTTTTTACGTATTCTTTTGCCGTTTCCATGTATTTTCTAGGATCAAACTCTTTTGAATTGTTATGCAAGAATTCTCTTAATCCAGCAATGAAAGCCATTCTAAGGTCAGTATCAGTATTTACTTTATTTATACCTAATTGTACAGTTTCTTTTAAAATATCTGAGGGGACCCCTTTTGACCCTCCAAAATCAGCTCCATAATTTTCAGCTATTTCAACCATTTCTTGTACAACACTTGAAGCACCGTGAAGTACCAAAGGCATATTTGTCAATTCTTTAACTTTTTTCAATCTATCATAGTCTAATTTGGCTTCGCCTTTAAACTTAAATGCCCCATGGGAAGTGCCAATAGCTGGAGCAAGAAAATCAACTTGAGTTTGCTCGACAAAGTATTTTGCTTCATCTGGATTAACAAGAACAGATTCTTCTGATGAAACGTTATCTTCGATCCCAGCTAACTTTCCTAATTCTGCTTCTACTGAAACACCTGCTGCATGGGCTATTCTAACAATATCTTTCGTAGCTTTTATATTTTCTTCCAACGGTTTATCAGATGCATCTATCATTACAGATGAATAACCAGCTTTTATTGCAGATATTATATATTTAAAATTCTTACCATGGTCTAAGTGCAGAGCAATTGGTATATCTAAGGAATCTGCAAACTCTCTAACCATCTTAACAAACAGACTGGCTCCTCTCAAAGGATCCCCCATGCCAGCATACTTCATTGCACCTTCACTTGTTTCGATTATCAGGGGCGATTTTTTCTCTATTCCTCCTTCCACAATTGCTTGAAGAAACTCGAGATTGTTAATGTTAAATGCTGCGACAGCATAGTACTCTTTATTTGCTTTTTCTAAAATATCCTTTGTGTTTACATAAGGCATACTTTTGTTTCCTCCTTTTTATTGAAATTTTAATGGCTATTAAGTTGTTTCTTTTTCTTTTAATTGTCTTTCTAATACAGCTTTTTCTAATAGTTCTACTATCTGTTTTGCTTCGTTATCAACTTCTTTTTCATTTAAAATTTGTTTAGGGGAAAGAGGTTTCCCATAATAAGCCTCATTGGAATTATTATCCGCTCTGGTATAAGCCCCTTCAACAGAAACTCCAGCGTAGAATCCCTTTGCGATAGAATAAGAATATATGGATGCTTGTAATTTATAATCTATATCTGCAGAAAGTTGTCTACCCAACGGTCCAGCGGAAATACCAATAGAACCTCCTAAGGTAAAATTGTTATCCATAAACCCTTCCATCCCTTTTTCATTGATTACAACTAAAATTAATCCCGCGGATTGTACTCCTATTTGTGCTCCCCAGCTTAAACCATATATATTTACAAATGATGGACCATACCATTTACCGGTCTCGCTATCTTTTCTTAATACAATACCCTCACCATACTGGCCGCCGATGATATAGCCTAATTTATAAAATGTGGGAAATATTACAATACCTTCTGCCATTTCTACTAGTTGAATAAAAGTGCCACTATCTGGTTTTGATAATAACTCCTCTATAGCCAAGCGTGCTTCTTTAACGGTATCTTCAACAGCCGCAAATAGGCTAAATGAAAACAGTAGGGTAATGAGAGTCAACAAAATACTTTTTTTCATTTTTTTCACCCCCTAAATTTTAGGTTGTTGCATTCTTTTGAATCTCTAAAAATTACTTAGTCTAACAAAATTTTTCGCCTTTTTAATTCTCTTTTTATGCAATTAAATTGCTCTTCGTTTTCTACTTCAATCCTGTGTAGATGGATACCATTGTTTATTATTGATAACGGTTTAGAAGTCTTTAATTTTGCTATAAAGTTTTCTACTTCTTCGATGGTATCTACATCAATTTTACCAGTTAATTCTCCGTATACAGGATGCTCTACAGAAACATCAATTATCCTGCCACCACAGTTTACAATGGTCTTTAACTCATCTTCGATTTGTTCCGTGGTGTGTTTAACAGCAATCAGTTTAATCAACCTATTGTTCTTATTCATCGAATAACCTTTCGGAGAAGATTGTATATCATAACCTTGGGCTTTCAAGATTGCAATATCTTTTACTATTACTTGTCTTGTTACACCAAATCTTTCAGCAAGCTGTTGGCCTGGTATTGAATATTTACTTGAAGAAAGAATATTAAGTATTTTTTTCAGCCTTTCTTGTTTTTTCAAATCAGAAACTCCCTGCTACTTTATTTGAGGTTCTTATAAAATATTATACCAAATATTTTAAAAGATTAAATGAACAGAGTATTTACTACTAAATAATAATGGCTATGAGTCCTATAGCAAAACAGTAATATGAAAAATATCTCAGTTTTCCAACTAATACCGTTTTTTTCAGTAGATACAGTCCAAGCAAACCAAACACGAAGGCAAACAATCCTCCTAAAATTACCCAAGGAGAAAAAGTAACCTTATTTATTTCAAAAATACCTGCCCCAAAGGTTACAGGAAGGCTCATCAAAAAGGAATATTTTAGGGCATCTTCCCTTTTTGTTTTCATTAAAAGAGCACCGAACAACGTTGCACCGCTTCTAGATATCCCTGGAAATATTGCAAGGGCTTGCATGAGACCTATAATCAAGGCATCAACATAGGTTATCTGTGTTAAACTCTTTTTACCTTTTAGTGTGTCAGAAATTAATAAAAAGATGGCCGTCACTATTAAAAAAATCCCTATCAAATTAAGAGAAGAAAAGGCTGATTCGATCGAGGCTTCCAAAGTAAAACCTATAATAGCAGCTGGAATCGAAGAAATGATTAATTTAAGGAATAAAGAGAGTGATTCTTTTTCCAACTTAAAAAGTCCTATGACCAAATTGACAACTTCTTTCCGAACGAAGACTAATACGGCAAAGAAGGTGGCTAAATGAAGAAGAGCGAAATACGGTACATTTGTATCGATGTCCATGAACGATGAAAATATTGCAAGATGTCCAGAGCTGGATACTGGAAGAAATTCCGTTAGACCTTGTACGATTCCTAATATTATTTCTTTCACTTTTTTCCTCCTAAGGTATATTTTTTAGTTGTTTTTCAACTTTTCTTTTAGGTATTCTAAAGCTAATATATATCCATAGAATCCTAATCCAGATATGACCCCATCACACGAGGAAGAAGTAACAGAATTTTGTCTAAAACTTTCCCTTGCCATGATATTTGTAAGATGGACCTCCACTTTTGGTGCATTTACAATTTCTAAGGCATCTCTTATTGCATAAGAATAATGAGTATAAGCACCGGGATTGATTATTAAAGCTTCAAAATCCAATTTTTGAATTCTATCTATGATTTGGCCTTCAGAGTTGGATTGAAAAAACTCCACATCTATACTATTATTTTGTGTAAATTGGTTTATCTGGTTTTTTAAATCTTCGTAGGTTTCGTTACCATAGATATCTTTAGGACGTTTGCCTAACATATTCAAGTTAGGACCGTTTATTATTAGAATCAAAAGGTTTCACCTTCCTTTAGCTTAATTTCTTCTATTATAATATTGCCTGGAGCTTTTAAAATCGGCATCTTTATTTTTTGATTTGCCCCGAGTTTTTTGTCATTTGATACATAATGATATATGTCTCTTTCTTCTATTTGAATGTTTCTAACTTTTTGAGGGACAAGAGTTTCTAATGTATCTTTAATTTCTAGATAGTCTTTTTCTTGCAGATATTTTTTCTTGTAAAAAAATTCTATTTCTTTGATCAAACCCCATCCAACGGATAAGCCATGTGCGATTCCTGTAGCAGCTTCAAAGGCGTGGCCTAAAGTGTGTCCAAGATTTAAACAACTTCTCAACCCCGTATCTTTGAAGTCTTGTTCAACGATTTTGAGTTTTTCCTCTATGGATCTTTTAATGAAAAAAGATAATTTATCTAGATTCCTATTAAGTATTTCGTGCAAATTCTCTTTAAAAAATTCATAAAATTCACTCCCCGAGATCAATGCCATTTTATAACCTTCGATTAACCCTTCTGTGAATGTTTCCTCATCTAATGATAATAAAGAGAGTGGGTCTATTACCACTTCTTTGGGTAGGTTTATTGTTCCAACAACATTTTTATATTTTTTGAAATCTATTCCATTTTTTCCGCCTATTGCAGCGTCTATCTGAGAAAGAAGAGTGGTAGGGTAAAAAGAAAAATTCATACCTCTTTTGTAAGTAGAACCGACAAAACCTGTAAAATCGGTTATAGTTCCTCCACCAATCCCAAGAAGAAGATTGTCTCTAGAAACATTGTTTTCAAGGAGATATTCGTAAGCCTTTATTACAAAAGAAATGTCTTTTGTTTTTTCTCCATTCGGTAAGACAAGTTTTTTCTTTGGAAGGTATTCTCCGTACAGTTCGTCGACCTTTTCGCTGGTAAAAACTATTGAATCTGGTGGGAGAAACTTCAGACTTCCTGCATTTATCGCTACTTTTTGGAAAGATGAATCAATTTCAGCATTGTTTTTAATATCGTATTGGTAGAGGATTTTAGCCACCGATTCCCATTCAGTCAAATTTGTAATATCAACCGTTTTGAATTGTTCATACAATTCTTTTCTATCTTTGTAGATCTTTATAATATTTTCTTTGTTGTTTGCCAGAAGGGGTCTGTTTTCTACACTTACACGCTCTTTAAGCTTTTCAGGAATTACTTTCAGATATATGGCATTTTCTTTTTTCAATATAGCTCTATTTTTAGCGCTTAAGATTATTCCTCCTCCGGTTGATACAACGAAGGAATGAGCTTTTTCAGCTAGTTTTTCGAGGATAGTACTTTCCAATTCTCTGAAGTATTCTTCGCCGTATTTTTCAAAGATATCTTTTATTTTAAGATTTTCATTTTTTTCAATTTCATCATCTATGTCGATATGGGGTATGGAAAGTACTTTTGAAATCTTTTTTGCGAGAGTCGTTTTACCTGATCCCATCATTCCTACCAAGAAGATTTTCATCGGATATCACCTTATTTCTTGAAATATCTATCTTTTATAAGTTCAATGTTGTCGTTTCCAAATCCCTCAATAATTTCTTCCATCAATATAATAGCCAGAGTGCATTCTGTTATTACAGTCGCAGCAGGAATAATAACAGAATCAGATCTTATGTAAGGGGCTTCTTTTGATTCTTTGGTTTTAAGGTCCACAGAAGGCAGAGGACTTGCAAGTGTTGAAATAGGTTTGAAGTACGTAGTAACGACTATGTTTTCTCCATTTGTTATCCCCGCTTCTATGCCACCTGCGTAATTCTTTGTTCTATGTATAACCCCATCTTCAACTTTGAAAGGATCTTGGAATTCAGATCCAGGTATACTCACATCTTCATTGCCTATAAAAACCCCTTTCACGGAAGGGATTGACATAAAATATTTTCCTATTTTTGAATCAACTCTGTTTAAAACATCGGCGTAACTTCCCAGTCCCGATTTCACATTTGTGGCGAATGTTTTTACACTACCTCCCAAGGTGGTTGCTTTTTTTAAAGCATTTTCTTTAATTTCTTCTATCATTTTCATAGAAATATCTTCAAAAGGGCATTGAACTTCTGATTCATTCCTTTTTTGGATGTAGTAGCTGAAATCTTTTTGGATATCTTCAAACCTTTCTTCTTCGACACTAACTTTTCCAATTGATTTTACAAAACTCATTGTTTTTATGTCAAAATTGTCAAGAAATTGTTTAGCAACACTCCCTATCGCAGTTAGTACACTTGTCCAACGCGCACTGTTCCTTTCAGTATATATATTCAAATCATCTAATCTGTATTTATACCAGCAGGAATAATCCCCGTGCCCAGGTCTTGGAACATGTCTTTCTTCTTTGATAGGATTTTTTGCTTTGTTGTTTATAATTAAAACCAACGGAGCCCCGGTAGTTATTCCTTCCCATAATCCGGAAACGATTGTTACTTCATCTTTTTCTAATTTCATCCTGTTTCCACGACCGTATCCCAATTGTCTCCTTCTTAGGTCTGTATTTATTTTTTCTATATCTATTTTTAACCCTGCTGGTATTTCTTCTATTAATCCAATCATCTGTGGCCCATGTGAATCTCCAGCTATTTTTACTTGCATTTTATTCACCTCTAGAAAAAGATTTGAAGGCTTCATCGAATGTTTCTGGTTTATAAATATCCCATATCTTCAAATTTTCGACCGCCTGGTGGTACCAAAAGGTTCGGCCATCTATGCATTTGATATTGTTTTCTTTTGCAATCTTTTGGAGAGGGGTATTATTGTAAACAATATCGTAAATTAAAGATAGATTAGTAAAATCTTTAACTTCTAAATTAAATGATTCTCCGAACATTCCAATAGAAGTGGCATTTATGAAAGTTTTAGAACTATGGATTATGCTCCGTAGGTGGTCAAAAGATTCAATTTTTATATCTATTTTTGACATGAAAATCTTTCTTAATTTTTCTGCTTTTTCAACCGTTCGATTTACAAGAAACAACTTTTTTATACCCATTTTGTACAAAGCGTAGATGATGGATTTACTCGCACCACCCGCTCCAACTAATAGGATTGGTTCTTGCAGAACAGATGTTTTTAAAGAGTTATAAAAACCCTTCCAATCAGTGTTGTAGCCTTTATTGTTGAAAATGCAGTTAACCGCATTTATTTCTTGGGCTTCTTCCACAGGTTCGACGTGCTTAATCACCTTTTCTTTGAAAGGAACCGTTACATTGAGTCCATCGTAAGATTCAATATATTTGTTTATTTCACCATCAAAGTTATCAGGTACTATGACTATATCTTCATATACAGCATCGATATTTGCTTTTTTAAAATATTCGTTAAAAACCTTTTTTGATAAACTTTCTTTGTAAGGATATTCTAATAGTCCAAATTTTTCCATCATTTGCTCCTTATTTTCTCATAAATCTCTGTAAATTCAGGGAAAGATATATTCACGCACTCGAAGTTATTAATTTCTATAGGATTATCTGCTATCAAACCGGCTATAGCAAGCGACATGGCTATTCTATGATCGTTGTAACTTTCACAAGTACAGTTCCCTCGTATTTTTTGACTTCCAATTATATCAAAACCGTCCTCTTTTTCTAAGACATCTATGCCCAGTTTGTTTAATTCTTTGGTGATTGCCCTTATTCTGTCTGTTTCTTTGTAACGTAATTCTTTTGCATCTTTTATTGATGTTTTACCATTTGCTTGGGTAGCAGCTATCGCCAATATAGGGATTTCATCGATAATAGAAGGAATCATCTCGCCTTTTATTTCAGTACCTTTTAACGAACTACTTTTTACGAGTAAGTCTCCAACCGGTTCATTGTTTAAAGTTTTCTCGTTGATAATCTTTATATCAGCTCCCATCATCTTTAACACGGATAATATGCCCGTTCTGGTTGGGTTGATTCCCACATTTTTTATTAACAGTGTCGAGTTTTTGGTTATAAGGGTTGCAACTATAAAAAAAGATGCAGATGATATATCACCTGGCACAAAGAACTCACGACCTTTGAGATTGTTAGTAAGACCTTGGATAACAACGGTTGTATCTTTTTGAGTGATATCGGCACCAAAATATTTTAACATTCTTTCAGTATGATCACGAGATTTGGCTGGTTCTATTATTTTAGTTTCTCCTTTTGCATACAAACCAGCCAACAAAATTGCAGATTTAACTTGGGCACTTGCAACAGGCGTTTTATAAACTATGGGAGATATATCTTTCGTTCCTAATATGGTTATGGGTGCAAATTCACCATTTTTCCTTGCATAAAAGCGCCCACCCATTTTGCTTAAGGGATCTATGACTCTTTTCATAGGTCTTTCCCTCAAAGAGTCGTCTCCTGTTATTACACTGTAAAAATTTTGAGCCGATAATACACCCATCATTAAGCGCATGGTTGTGCCGGAGTTTTTTGCATTTAGAACGTTCGAAGGTTCAACAAAATTATCCTTTCCTTTTCCTTCTATGATTATCTCACTTTTGTCAATTTGTTTAATATTGGCGCCTAATGAATTTAATATATTTAAAGTGCTTAAGGTATCTTCAGAGCTTAAAAAGTTGTGTATTTTTGTCTCGCCTTCTGCAAGGGAGCCAATTATGAGTGCCCTATGAGATATTGATTTATCACCAGGTAAGGTGATTTCTGTATTTATATTTTCTGTTGGAGTTACTTCAAAATTCATCTTTTCCTCCTCTTATTGCTTTTAGAAATTTTTTAAACTTGTTTTAGCGCCCTTTCACCCCGC